>NZ_JBSGDP010000067.1:0-33116 GCF_053602435.1 Nocardia sp. NPDC004415 | reverse complement strand
GCTCCTTCGTCGCCTACGCCGCGGCGCCTGACCGGCGGCCCGGCCGCGACCGGCCACTTCGTGGCCGCCGCTCCTCGGGGTCGCGGGTGCGGGGCTGAGAGTGCGTGGCCGTCGCTTCTCGGGTCGCGGGTGTGGGGCTGGGGTGTGAGTGGTGACAAATTGGCTTCGCTCCCCTGGGAGGCCCGGGTTTTCGCGGTATTGTGCGGCTCGGTCATGCGTGATGAGGAGGTGGCCTGGTGCACAGACGTGCCTTTTTCAAGGCGGCGGGGCTGGCGACGATCGCCGGTGCCGTGGGAACGAACCTGACGATGCGGGCGGCGGCGGCCGACCCGCGTGAGGCGATGTTCCAGTCGTGGGTGCCGGAGATCTTCGCCCCGATTCCGGACGCGCCGGAGCATTCGCCCGCCCTCGTGATCGGCTCGGGGTTCGGCGCGTCGGTCACCGCGCTGCGGCTGGCCGAGGCGGGGATCGTCACGACGGTGCTCGAGCGGGGCTCGCGCTGGCCGAACGACCCGTGGCGCGAGATCTTCACCGGCGACGACCTGCCCGACGGCCGTGGCTTCTGGCATCGCACCAGCTTCACCGGCGTCACCAAGGTGCCGATGAGCTTCGGTTCCTTCGGCGGCGTGCTCGATGTCACCGAGTTCGCCGGGATCGACGTGTGGCGGGCCGCGGCGGTTGGCGGTGGCTCGGTGGTGTTCACCGGCGCGATGGTGGCGCCCGAGCGCAGGCTCTTCGACGAGGTGTTCGGCGGAGTCGTCGATTTCGGCGAGCTCGAGCGCGTCTACTACCCGCGGGTGCGCCAGATGCTGCGCCTGGACGCCATGCCCGCCGACATCTACCACTCCGAGCCGTTCGCGCACTCGCGCGCCTGGGACGACCAGGTCCGCGCGGCGGGCTATCAGCCGGTGCCCAACGACTCGATCTTCACCTGGGACGTCCTGCGCAGCGAACTGGCGGGCACCTCACGCCCCTCGGCCACCGCCGCCCGCTCCAACCTGGGCAATTCCAACGGCGCCAAGTTCGACCTGAACCAGAACTACCTGCGTTACGCGACCGAGACCGGCAAGGCGCAGGTCTACCCCGGCCACCAGGTCGAGGGCATCGCCCAGGACGGCAACGGCAAGTTCGTGGTCACCGTGACGAAACTGGACCCCACCGGCCGTCACCTCGCCACCCGCACCCTGACCTGCGACAAGCTGTTCCTCGGCGCGGGTTCGGTGGGCACCTCCGCCCTGCTGGTCCGCGCCCAGGCCACCGGCGCGCTGCCCAATCTCAACGAGCACATCGGCGACGGCTTCGGCACCAACGGTGACGTGGTGCTGGCCCGGGGCGCCAGCTCGGTGGCCGGGCACGGCCAGGGCGTGCCCAGCGCCAGCCGGATCTACGACGAATCCGGCGCGCCGCTCACCCTGGAGAACTGGTACATCCCGGGCATCCCGTTCGAGACCGGCGCGCTGGCCTCGCTCGGCATGGTGCTCGACTCGACCAGGGCCCGCTTCGGTTACGACGCCGGTTCCGGTGGCGTCGGCCTGAACTGGCCCGACGCCGCCCAGCGGTCGGTGGTCGACGCGGCCCGCGCGGTGGACCACCGCATCGCCGAGAAGGCGGGCGCGCTGGCCGAGTACGGCGCGCTCGGCTACGACGCGAACGCCCGGTTCACCGCGCATCCGCTGGGCGGTGCGGTGCTCGGCCGGGCCACCGACGCCTACGGCCGCGTGCACGGGCACCCCGGCCTGTACGTGATGGACGGCGCCGCCATCCCCGGCAGCACCGCGACGGTCAATCCCTCGCTGACCATCACCGCCCTGGCCGAACGCAATATCGAGGCGATCCTGCGCGGCTGAGCCCGCCGAACACGCCCCCGATCGGGCACCCGCAACTGCCCGCGCCGCGGCGGGGGACCAATTAGCGTGGGCGACAGCAGCGCCGGGCCGGGTGGCCCCGACACCGCGGCCCCGGGCCGCCAGACAGCAGGAGCACGGGTGGTCTCACCGGGTATCGAGCGGGTCGAGGCGTTGCCGGACGTGCGCGCCAAGACCCCGTCGCTGCGCACCGACATCGTCATGCTGATCCTGGCGATCATCTCGGTGGCGCTGGTCGTGTGGATCACCTTCTTCCCGGTCTCCGGCTCGACCTATCACGCGATCGTGGTGGTGGACTGGAGCATCTGCGCGGTGTTCCTGCTGGAGTTCCTGTGGCGCTGGCGCCGGGCGGGCTGGCCGTGGACCTTCCCGTTCGTCTACTGGTACGAGGTCCTTGGCATGATCCCGGTGACCAGCCCGATCTTCCGCGGGTTCCGGCTGTTCCGGATCGTGGTGATCCTGCTGCGGCTGGGCCGTGTCGCCGACCGGGCGCTGGGGGAGCGGGTCACCGCGACGATCGTCAACCGGTTCGTCGGCACCATCGTCGACGTGATCAAGCGCCCGATGACCATCGCCATCCTCGACGAGGTCTCCAAGGTGCTGCGCACCGGCCACTACACCAAGAACATCGCCGCGGCGCTGGAGGAGAACCGCGCCGAGGTCGACCAGATGATCGTCGACCTGATCAAGAACGACCCGCAGACCGGCAAGCTGCGCTACATCCCGTTCCACGACGACATCATCCGGCTCGTCGCCGACACGGTCTACCGCATGCTGCGCCAGCTGCTCGACGACCCGCGCACCGACGAACTGGTCGCCGACATGCTGCGCGAGAACCTCGACCAGATCAACGACGCCGTCCGGTCGGGGGTCAGGGTGCCGCCGTCGCATCGCGGCGCCACCCCCGCCGAGCACGGCGTGCGCCATCACCTCGGTCAGGTCAAGCGTGTCTGATCCGGTCGCGCGGCTGGGCGAAGTGCACCGTCTCCCAGATGACCAGCCCGGCCAGTAGCGCGCACAGGATGCTCAGCGAGGCGAGCGCGGGCAGGTTCGCCGCGACCGGGATCAGCGCGCACAGCGCGACGGCCACGACCACCCGCTCGACCGACACCGATTTCGTCGCACAGTACTTCGCCACCACCACCCCGAGCAGGAACAGCGCGGGCCCACCGTAGAGCGCGGCGAGCGGAATGCCGTAGAGCGCGTCGGTGAGCGTGTGGTGCGACGAATCGCCGACGTAGTAGAGCACCTTCTTCAGGCCCAGCGACAGCGCGATGACGCCGACGATCATCGGGAAATGCCCGTAGGTGTAGCTGTTCTGGGCGATCTTGATCTGGTGCGCGCCCCTGGCATGGGCGAAGGCGTGCTCGATCGAGATCGCCGCGACGTCGAAGTAGAGCCACCACAGCAGCCCCGAGACCGCCAGCCCGAGCATCGAGCCCACCGCGATCGGCCAGGAGATCGGCAGCCCGGCCACGCCGATGCCGATCGAGACGATCGATTCGCCCAGCGCCACGATGACGATGAGCCCGTAGCGTTCGGCGAAGTGCTTGGCCGAGTTGATCCGCCAGTCGGTACCCGCGGCCCAGGTCCAGATCATGTCGCCGGCGATGGCGGCGATCCAGAGCACGATCTGCACGACCCCGGAGGTCATCGCGGCCACGACCAGCAGCGTGGTGCCGACGGTGATCGATCCCAGTGCCCAGCGCAGCAGCTGTCCGCGCAGTTGCGGGTCGTCGGCGCTGATCGCCCAGAACAGCCCGACGTGCACCAGTCGCACGATCAGGTAGGCGATGGCGAACACCAGCGGCCCGAACCAGCCGCCGGGCAGGTCGGTGAACGCTTCGGGGATGGTGAGCGCGGCCAGGAACGCCCCGCCCATCGCCACGAACATGCCCACCCGGGCGGGCCCTTCGTCGGCGCGCACCACATTGCCCAGCCAGGAGTAGGCGATCCACAGCCACCACATCAGCGCCAGGACCAGCACCGCGCGCAGCGCGTTCACGGCGGTGGTGTCGTGGGCCGCCAGGTCGGTGACCATGGTGAAGGCGAACACGATCACCAGGTCGAAGAACAGTTCGATTTGGGTCACCGAGGAGTCCGCGGTGACCGGCCGGAACCGCGGCCGTCGTGTACCGATCATGGCGCTCATCGTCGCACCCCGCGGCGATGAGCGCCGGGAACGTCAGCCGACGGCGTAACCCGCGTTCCCGGCGTAGCGCTCGGCGAAGTCGATGAAGTTCGAGACGGCCTCGTCGTGCACCTTGCGCAGGGAGCGGTTGAACAGGATGCCCGGGATCGGCAGCGGGAGCTGCAGCTCCACGTGGTAGTCGATCTCGGTGCCCTCGGGTGCCTCGAGCAGGTCGAACCAGCCGTGGCCCTTGGAGCCGCGGCTGCTGTCGACCACATCCCAGGTGACCCGGTGCGGTTCCCAGCTGTATTCGAGGACCTGGGAGTCGGAATTGCCCATGAAGTGGGCGGTGGCGAAGACGCGGCGTGGCCTGCCGTCGGCGTCGCGTGGGCCGACGCGGACATCGCTGTAGGAGGTCGACCACTCCGCCATCCGATCGACGGCTAGGAGCGCGTCCATGACCTGGTCGATCTCAGCCTCAACGGTGAATCGGATGTCGATCTTCGAGCGCATCTGTGTCTATCCTCCGAACCCCCGCTGTCTTCGCGCCCGATTGTGCACAGTTGTACCAGTGATCGTCAACACGTCTACGGTCTGGTCAAATGACCGGGTCAGCCGGGTATCGCCCGCTCGACGGCGGTTTCGATCAGTGCCAGGCTCTGCTCTTCGGTGAAGATTCCGGGCAGCGTGAGGTGTTCGACGATGAGCCAGTTCAGCGCCAGATAGAGCAGCAGCACCGAATCCGCGTCCCCGGGCAATCCGGATGCCAGGTGATTGCGAATGTTGAACTCGACGTTGGCGCGCACCCGCTCGGTGAGCACCGCGCGCAACTCCGGGCGCCGGGTGGCCTCGAGGCGCAGTTCGAGCAGGGCCAGGTAGGCGGTGCGATGCGCTTCCAGCCGGCTGACCACCTCGCGCATCAGCACCGCGATGTGTTCCTTGGTCCTCGGCCCGTTGCTGACCTGTGCCATCGCCTCCGCGCTGGGCGCGATGACCTCGTAGAAGCGGATGCCCGCCTGGGTGAGGAGCTCGTCGCGATTGGCGAAGTAGTTCGACGCCGTCCCCGCGGGCACCCCGGCCTGTTTGTCCACCGCGCGAAAGGTGAGCCCCCGCGCCCCCTCGGCCGCGAGTACTTCGATCGCCCCGTCCAACAGGGCTTGACGCCGCTCCGGATTAGTCCGCACTTGACACCACTCCATTCGTAGTACTACGTTCAAACCACTTCAATCAGAGTACAACAACTGAGGCGGTACCCATGCGAAAGCTTGTCTACTACATCGGCGTCTCCCTCGACGGCTACATCGCGGGCCCCGGCGGCGAGGTCGACTTCTATCCGACCCCGGCCGACTACGTGGCGTGGATGTCCGCCGAATTCCCCGACGCCATGCCGACGCACATCCGCTCGCACGTGGGCGTCGACCCGCATCTGCCCGCCAAGCACTGGGACACCGTGCTGATGGGCCGCGGCACCTACATCCTCCCGGGCGAGCACGTCGAGAGCCCGTTCCAGCACATGAAGCAGTACGTCGTCTCGCGCTCGCTGAGCCAGGCCGATCACCCTGGCGTCGAGATCTTCGCCGGTGACCCGGTCGAGCTAGTGCGCGAACTCAAGCAGCAGGACGGTCTCGACATCTGGCTGTGCGGCGGCGGCAACCTGGCCGGTCAACTCCTCGGCGAGATCGACGAGATGATCCTCAAGAGCTATCCGGTGGTCGTTGGCTCGGGTGTATCGGTCTTCGGCGGCGTCTTCCAACCGACACAGTTCACTCCCGTGCGACGCAAGGAATTCGACAACGGCGCGCAGGTCACCTGGTTCGAGCGGGGCTGATTCCGGTGGTCAGCCACAGGTGACAAGCCTGTGTCGTTTTCCACAGGGTAGGGAGGTAGCGGCGGATCGGGTGTCCGGCGGCCGGTACTCTTGGTCGCTGATAGCAGCTCGATTCCCGATCGTGAAGGACCATTGCCGTGGCTCTCGTTGTTCAGAAGTACGGAGGATCCTCGGTGGCCACCGCCGAGCGGATCCGGCGCGTCGCTGAACGGATCGTGGAGACCAAGAAGCAGGGCCACGACGTGGTCGTGGTCTGCTCGGCCATGGGCGACACCACCGACGAACTCCTCGATCTCGCCGAGCAGGTAGCCCCCGCGCCGCCCGCCCGCGAGATGGACATGCTGCTCACCTCCGGCGAGCGCATCTCCAACGCGCTGGTGGCCATGGCGATCCACTCGCTCGGCGCCGAAGCGCGCTCGTTCACCGGTTCGCAGGCGGGCGTGATCACCACCGGCGCGCACGGCAAGGCCAAGATCATCGACGTCACCCCCGGCCGCCTGCAGGAGGCGCTGGCCGACGGCCAGATCGTGCTGGTGGCGGGCTTCCAGGGTGTCAGCCAGGACAGCAAGGACGTCACCACGCTGGGCCGCGGTGGTTCCGACACCACCGCCGTCGCCCTGGCTGCCGCACTGAAGGCCGACGTCTGCGAGATCTACACCGACGTCGACGGCATCTTCAGCGCCGACCCGCGCATCGTCGGTGACGCCCAGAAGCTCGACAACATCTCCTACGAGGAGATGCTGGAGATGGCGGCCTGCGGGTCGAAGGTGCTGATGCTGCGCTGCGTGGAGTACGCGCGCCGCTACAACGTTCCCGTTCATGTCCGGTCGTCCTACACCGACAAGATCGGCACCACAGTTTTCGGATCGATGGAGGACATTCCCGTGGAGCAGGCAATCCTGACCGGCGTCGCGCACGACCGCAGCGAGGCCAAGGTGACCGTCGTCGCCCTGCCCGACGAGCCGGGCTACGCGGCCAAGGTGTTCCGCGCGGTCGCCGACGCCGAGATCAACATCGACATGGTGCTGCAGAACATCTCCAAGGTCGACACCGGCAAGACCGACATCACCTTCACCCTGCCCAAGACCGACGGTGCCCGCGCGGTGGAGATGCTCACCAAGCGCCAGGACGAGATCGGTTTCGCGCAGGTCCTCTACGACGACCACATCGGCAAGGTCTCCCTGGTCGGCGCGGGCATGAAGTCGCATCCGGGCGTCACAGCCACCTTCTGTGAGGCGCTGGCCAACGCGGGCGTCAACATCGACCTGATCTCCACCTCGGAGATCCGGATCTCGGTGCTGGTGCGCGACACCGAACTCGACGAGGCCGTGCAGGTGCTGCACAAGGCTTTCGATCTCGGCGGCGACGAGGCCGCCGTCGTCCACGGCGGAACGGGGCGTTAGGCAATGGGTGTACGTGTAGGAGTCGTCGGCGCGACCGGTCAGGTCGGCGCCGTCATGCGCAAGCTGCTCGAGGAGCGCAACTTCCCCGCCGACGAGGTGCGGTTCTTCGCCTCGGCCCGCTCGGCCGGTAAGACCCTGCCGTGGCGCGGCGGCGAGATCGTCGTCGAGGACACCGAGACCGCCGACCCGTCGGGTCTGGACATCGCGCTGTTCTCCGCCGGTGCCACCATGTCGCGGGTGCAGGCGCCGCGCTTCGCGGCCGCGGGCGTGACCGTCATCGACAACTCCTCGGCCTGGCGCAAGGATTCCGACGTCCCGCTGGTGGTCTCCGAGGTGAACCCCGAGGCCACCCGCACCCTGCCCAAGGGCATCATCGCCAACCCGAACTGCACCACCATGGCCGCGATGCCGGTGCTCAAGCCGCTGCACGACGTGGCCGGGTTGCAGCGCCTGATCGTGTCGTCGTACCAGGCGGTGTCGGGTTCGGGCCTGGCCGGTGTGGAGGAGCTCGCCTCGCAGATCCGCGCCGTGGCCGCCGACGCCGAGAAGCTGGTGCACGACGGTTCGGCCGTGGACTTCCCCGCCCCGAACAAGTACGTCGCGCCGATCGCGTTCGATGTCATCCCGCTGGCCGGTGCGCTGGTCGACGACGGCTCGTTCGAGACCGACGAGGACCAGAAGCTGCGCAACGAGAGCCGCAAGATCCTCGGCCTGCCCGACCTGCTGGTCAGCGGCACCTGTGTGCGCGTGCCGGTGTTCACCGGGCACTCGCTGTCGATCAATGCCGAGTTCGCCGAGCCGATCTCGGTCGAGCAGGCGCGCGAGCTGCTGGGCAAGGCACCGGGCGTGCGCCTGGTGGACGTGCCCACCCCGCTGGCCGCCGCCGGTCAGGACGACTCGCTGGTCGGCCGTATCCGCCAGGACCCGGGTGTGCCGAGCGGCCGTGGTCTGGCGCTGTTCATCTCCGGCGACAACCTGCGTAAGGGCGCCGCGCTCAACACCATTCAGATCGCGGAAGTCCTGCTGAACAACCGCTGAGTTCACTCTCGTCCAGGCCGGGTGCGTCCGATGACGCACCCGGCCTGCGTCGTCTACCGGATGCCCGGCGTGCGCGGATCGTTGCCCACGCACACCAGCACCGCACAACCCGGCGGAATACTCGAGAACGGCGCCGCCAGTGGCTGATTCAGGCACGCGAACACGGTGCACCCCGGATAGGCGCCCGGCCCCACACCGAACACGGCGAGCAGGATCTCCGAGTCGATGAGCTTGGCCGCGTCGAAGTCCAGCGGCGGCTCCACATACGGCGCGGCCACCGGCACCGGCGTATCGGTGAAGGCGGCGAAGAGCCTGCGGAAGAACTCGTGCGGCAGCTCCTCCGGGTGCGCGATCACCCCGCTCGCGCCGTAAGCGGACTGGTTGCCGAAGGTGCCGGTCCACATCACCGTCAGATCCAGGCTCGGGATGAAGAAGACGTTCTGCAACGCCAGCCCGGACATGAAGAAGGTGTCGGCGGGCAGGAAGTCCGGCGACTCGGCGCAGTCGGCACCCACCCAGAACAGGTACCCGTAGCAGGGATTCGCCGCCGAGGGGGTGCGCGCCCGGCGCAGGTAGTCCGAGGAGATCACCCGCGTGCCACCCCACTGCCCGTCATTGGTGACCAGCAAGCCGACCTTGGCCAAGTCGTTGGGCGGCAGCATGAGGTGGGCGTAGCCGTAGGTGTGCCCGGAGCGGTCGCGCGCCCAGTAGTAGTCGCTGCGCGGGATGCCGAGCGGGTCGAACAGTTGCCGCTGCGCGAAGTCCTGGAGTGGCTCGCCCACGGCCAGCTCGATCACATACGACAGCAGGTCGACATTGCGCTGGCTGTAGCTGAAGGTGGTGCCCGGCGGGTTGGTCAGCTCCACGGCCAGCGCCTGCACCGCCGAGTTCGGGTCCACCGGGATCACCGCCGTGATGCCCTCGCTGAGCACCCCGACCTTCATGCCGGAGGTCTCGGTGAGCAGGTTCTCCACGGTGATCGAGCGATGGGCGGCGTCACCGAGGCCCGGCGGCAGGTAGCGGTCGATGGGCGCCGACACATCGAGTCTGCCCTGATCGGAGGCGATTCCGGCGAGCAGCGAGACCACCGACTTGGTGACGCTCCAGATGTTCCAGGCGACGTTGCCGGTCTCCTCGTTGCGCAGCCCCTCCCCGACGAGGCAGTTGTGCCGGAACACCTGCACATTGAGCCGATTCCGCGTCGCCGCGAACTGCAACGCCTCGGTCAGCTTGCCGGGGTCGAGCCCCACCTGTTCGGGACTGGCCCGTTGCAGTTCACGCTCCGAGGTCACCGCGCAGGTGGCCGGGGTGCCGGGTGCGGCCGGTGCCGGGCCGGCGAACAGGCTCGCCGAGGCCACAACCGCCACAACTGTTCCCACGAAGAATCCCCTGCGCTGCCCCATGCGGGGAGGGTAGACCTCCCCACCTGCCGTAACCCGTAAAGCACGGCCGCTGTAGACCCTGATCGAGCCGAAGTTTCATCTCCCCGTAACCCTCGCCGCGACGACGAACGCCGCCAGGTCGATGAGGGAGACCTGGCGGCGTTCGGAGTCGAAGGGGCACCGCGGTGGGTGACCCGTCAGGGTGTCGGCGCCCCACAAGCGCCTCTCGGCGGGTGGTCGCTCGAAGCGACAAATAGGGTGAGGCCCGGGGCTGTTCGGACGCCGACACGGGGTTCAACGAGGGTCCCCGCCGAATAATTCCGGCGCCCCGATGTGACGCGCGCTACGTGCGGGAGGCAGGCCCGCTCGGGAGCGGCCCTGCCTCGAAGTGTGTGGCTCAGACGTTGCTGAACCAGTAGAGCAGGCTGGCCAGCAGCCAGACGACCAAGGTCTCCATCGTCGTTCTCCCTCTGTGATCGGTCCCTCAATCATCCCGAAGATCACGCCCCGAGGCGACAAGTTGTTCTTAAGAACCTCTAGAGACCGCCGTCGCATCCTTTTTCCAGACACCGGAACATCCGGGTCCGGCCGATCTCGAGGGGTGACCGGACGGACCCGGCGGTGCAGCCCAGAAGGTGGCTCTTCCAGACGCTGAAGAATCACTGCCGACGGTAACCACACCGACGGACTTCACCGGCGATGTTCCAGCAGTGTCGCGGGGTATGCCGATCGGGCCGGTCCGAACGAGGGGTGACCGGCCCGGTCGTCAGCGTTGTAGGTAGGCCACCCAGCCGCCGTGTTCGGTGATGTCGGTGGCGGTGAGCGCGGCGTCGTAGGTGCACGCGAAGCCGACCACCGAGCGCCCGTCGGCGAGCTCGATGCTGGTCAGCGCCATCGGGGGTGGCAGTTCGGCCAGGAAGCGGCCGAGTCCGCCGGGGGAGACCAGGAACAGTTCGCCCACGATGGGTGCCCCCTGTCCGGCGCCGTGCCGGACCAGGCCGGGCTTGGGCGGAACGGTGTCCAGGGCGGTCAGGCGGTAGGCGTCGCTGGTGGTGATCACGCCGGCGAAGCGGGCACCGAGCTGTTCGAGCTGCCAGTGCAGGGGCTGGCCGCGCAGGTGCGCGCCGAAGACCGCCAGCGCGACGCCGGTGTCGACCAGCAGGGGAGCGGAGGTGCCGGTGACGCGGGCGGCGAGGTCGACGGCGAGCTGGTCGGCGAAGGCGGGGACCACGACCATCACACCGAACGGCAGTCCGTCGGCGGTGGGGCTGCCGGGGACGGCGACGGCGGCGAGGTCGAGCAGATTGCAGAAGTTGGTGTAGGTGCCCAGTCGCCGGTTGATCGTCACCGGGTCGGCGGTCACCTCCGCGATCGTCGGGTGCTCGGTGGTGGTGGGGAGCAGCAGGCCGTCGTAGCCGTTCAGCAGGGCCTTCGCGGCGGCCTTGGCCTTGGCGAGCGTGTCGAGGTCGGCGGCGAAGGACGGTGCGTCCAGTTCTTTCGCCGCGCTGATGATTCCAGCCACGGTCGGGTCGAGGCCGTCGGCGCCCTTGTCGATGAACTCACCCACGGCCGCGTACCGTTCGGCGACGATGGCGCCGTCGTAGAGCAGCCGGGCCGCGTCCAGCAGCGGCGAGATATCCACCTCGCGCACCGTCACACCCCGATCGCGCAGGGCGGCGACGGTTTCGGCGAAGGCGGCGAGATAGGCCGGGCTCAACGGGTCGAGGTCTTGCGCGCGCGGGATCGCGACGGTGGGCTCGGCGGCGGTGGACAGGCGCACGTCGGCGGGCCAGGCGCGGCCGCGCGGGTCGCCCGAATCCGGGCCGGCCATGGTCGCGGCGGCGGCCACGGCCAGGTCCAGCTCCGCGGCGAAGACGGTGACCGCGTCGTAGTCCACGCAGGCCGGGACGACACCGTGCGCGGGAATCACCCCGAGGCTGGCCTTGATGCCGACGATCCCGTGCAGCGCGGCGGGCACCCGGCCGGACCCGGCGGTGTCGGTGCCGATCGCGATATCGGCGATACCCAGCGCGACCGCGACGGCCGAACCGGAACTCGAACCGCCGGAGATCAATTCGGGCCGCAGTGCGTGGCGCACCGCGCCGTACGGGCTACGGGTGCCGACCAGGCCGGTCGCGAACTGGTCCAGATTGGTCTTACCGAGCACCAGCGCGCCCGCCTCGACCAGCCGGGCGACCGCCACCGCCGTCTCGGTCGCCGGATAGGCGAACTCGGGGCAGCCCGCGGTGGTCGGCAGGCCCGCCACGTCGACATTGTCCTTGACCGCGACCAGCATCCCGGCCAGCGGCGCCACCGCGCCCTCGGCCAGCCGCTGCTCCAGCGCGGCCGCCTCGGCGGCGAGTTCGGCCTCCGGTCGCAGCGTGATCCAGACCTCGGGCCGGTCCACCTCGGCGATGCGCCGATACGCGGCGGCGACCCGGGCGGTCGGCGACGCCGAGGTGTTGTCGGGTAGTCCAGCGGTCATCTCAGTCGACTCCGATCACTGCGAGAGGGGTTCCGGGTTCCACTTTGGCACCCGGCGCGGCGAGCACCTTCAGCACTACGCCACCGTCCGGTGTACTCACCGGCAGTTCGAGTTTCATGGCCTCGAGCACCGCCACCGTGGCACCCGGGTCGAGCCGCTGGCCCTCGGTGACGTCCACGCGCCACACATTGCCGGTCATCGGCGCCGAGATCACCGTGGCGTCGGCGGGCAGCCCGGCCAGCGGGTCGCTCGCGGGCTCGGCGACCGGCTCGATCGCCTCGGCGCGCTCGAATTCGCCCGCCGCCCGCCAGGCTTGGTGCTCGGCCGCGAACGCGGCGGCCTGCTTGCGTTCGAACTCCGCGATCGAGTCCGCTTCCTCGGCGAGCATGCGCAGGTGATCGGCGAGGACGAAGCTGCCCTCGGTCACCTCGGCCTCGAACCGGCCCGCCCGCGCGGCGGCCCGGTACTCCAGCAGCTGCTCGGGATCGACGGGCTCCCAGACGATCCGGTCGAAGAACCGGAACAGCCACGGCGTGCCCGGCTCGAACGGCGCGCTCTGCCGGTAGCCCGACCAGATCGGCACGGTCCGCCCGACCAGCTGGTAACCGCCGGGGGAGGCCATCCCGTACACGCACAGGTACTTGCCGCCGATACCGACCGCGTCCGAGGGTGTCCAGGTGCGGGCCGGGTTGTACTTGGTGGTGACCAGCCGATGCCGGGGGTCGAGCGGAACCGCCAGTGGCGCACCGAGATAGACGTCACCGAGCCCGAGCACCAGGTACTCGGCGGCGAATACGGTGTCGCGCACCTGCTCCACGCTGTCGAGGCCGTTGATGCGCCGGATGAACTCGGTGTTGGAGGGCAGCCAGGGCGCGGTGTCGCGCACTCCGCTGCGGTAGCGGTCGATCGCCTCGGTGATCGAGGGATCGTCGAACGACATCGGCAGCCGGATGGTGCGGCTGGGCACCACCAGCGCGTCGGTCGCGGGCAACTCCTCCTCGAGTTCGGCCAGGGTGCCCAGCAGACGATGCTGCGCGAGCACCTCGGGATCGAAGTGGATGTGCAGCGACCGCACCCCGGGCGTGCAGTCGAGGATGCCGGGCAGTCCACTCGCCGCCAGCGCCTCCGACAGCGCGTGTACCCGCATCCGCAGTCCCAGATCCAGTGCCATCGGACCGTATTCGACGAGGATGTTGTCGTCGCCGCCGCGCAGGTAGACCACCTCGGGGCGCTCGCCGTCGGCGTCGGTGGCACGCAGGATGCCACGATCGCGCAGCGCCACGCCCGTGTCGGGCACGGTGTTGCGGGCCCGGCGCACCGGGTCGGCGCGCAGCGCGGCGGCGTCGGCGTCGTCGACGGGGACGAACCGGACGGTGTCACCTGGACGCAGCTGCCCGAGCTTCCAGCGCTGGGCCGAGACCACCGTGAGCGGGCAGGCGAAGCCGCCCAGGCTCGGACCGTCGGGGCCGAGCAGGATCGGGGTGTCACCGGAGACGTTCAGCGCGCCGACGCTGTAGGGGTTGTCGTGCAGGTTCGACGGGTGCAGGCCCGCGTCCCCGCCGTCGGTACGCGACCAGACCGGCTTGGGGCCGTCGAGCCGGATGCCGGTGCGGTTGGCGTGCGCGCCGACCTTCCACTCGCTGGTGTAGAACTGCGTCATGTCGTCGTCGGTGAAGTACGACGGCGCGGTCTGCGGGCCCTCGCCGACGGCCAGCTGCCACGCGTGGGTGAAGTCCGGGCGGCGCTCGACCGGGACGGGTGCGGTCGGCGCGCCCGCGTCGGGCCGCAGACCGAGGACGTCACCGGTGGCCAGGGCCCGCCCGGTGATGCCACCGAAGCCGCCGAGGGTGAAGGTGGCCGCGCTGCCGTGATACAGCGGTGCGTCGATCCCGCCGCGAATCGCCAGGTAGGCGCGCAGGCCGGTGTCGGCGGGGGCGCCGATATCGAGGACAGCGCCCGCGGGCAGTTCGATCGGCGTCCACATCGGCGCCTCGGCACCGTCGACCGTCACCGGGGCAGGCGCGCCGGTGACGCAGACCGTGACCGGCGCGCTGAACCGCAGCCGCGGTCCCTGGAGGGTGGCTTCCAGACCGGGCGCGCCCGCCGGATTGCCGACGGCGATATTGGCGAGGGTGAACGACAGGTCGTCCATCGGTCCGGACGGCGGAATGCCGACCTCCCACCGCCCGATCCGGCCCGGATGGTCCTGCACCGTGGTCATGGTGCCCGCGCGCAGCACGTCCACCCGGCGGGTCGGCACCGCCATGCCCGCCATCGTCGCGGTGCTGTGCGCGGCCGCGAGGACGACGGAATCGACTGTGGCGGCCCGCAATTGGGTCAGATTGGTCTGCACGCCATAGAGCGCGGTGCCGGCCAGCGCCTCGTCGAGCGCGGCGAAGGCGGCGGCGCGGTCGGGTCCGGCGGTGATGACCTTGGCCAGCATCGGGTCGTAGTGCGCGGAGACCTCGGTGCCGGTCGCGACCCAGGTGTCCACCCTGGCCTGATCCGGGAAGCGGGCCTCGGTGATCAGCCCGGCGCTGGGCCGGTAGTCCTGACCGGGGTCTTCGGCGTAGATCCTGGCCTCGACTGCGTGACCGGTGAGCGCGGGACCCGAATCCGGCAGGTCGTCGAGCATGCTCGCGTCGCCGCCTGCCAGCCGCAGCATCCAGGCCACCAGGTCGACACCGGTGATCGCCTCGGTCACCGGATGCTCCACCTGGAGCCGGGTGTTCACCTCGAGGAACGAGGCCGCCTCGCGTTCGATGTCGTAGACGAACTCCACCGTGCCCGCCGAGCGGTACCAGACCGACTGGGCGAGCAGCCGCGAGGTCGACAGCAGCTGCTCGATCAGCTCGCCGGACAGACCGGGCGCGGGCGCCTCCTCGAGCACCTTCTGGTTGCGGCGTTGCAGCGAACAGTCCCTGGTGCCGAGCGAGACCACCCGGCCCTGCCCGTCACCGAACAACTGCACCTCGACATGGCGGGCCCTGGCGACGAATCGCTCCAGGAACACCCCCGCCGCCGCGAAATTGGACGCGGCCAGCCGCTGCACGCGGGTGAACGCGGCCTCGACCTCCCGCGCGTCGTGACAGGCCTGCATGCCGATGCCGCCGCCACCACCGACCGCCTTGAGCATCACCGGGAACCCGATCCGCTCCGCCTCGGCCACCGCGTGCTCGGCCGAATCCAGCAGTCCCGAACCGGGAATCAGCGGCACGCCCACCGCGCGGGCCGCCTCACGGGCGGTGTGCTTGTCGCCGAACACCTTCAGCTGCTCGGGCGTCGGCCCGACGAACGCCAGCCCCGCCTCGGTCACCGCGGTGGCGAATTCGCCGTTCTCGGAAAGGAATCCGTAACCGGGATGGATGGCGCCCGCGCCGGTGCTCAGCGCGGCCTCGACGACCCGCTCGGCCAGCAGATAGGACTGCGCGGCCGGCCCCGGTCCGAGCAGCACGGCGGCGTCGGCGAGACGCACATGGGGCGCGGCGGCGTCGGCCTCGGAGTACACGGCCACCGTCTTCAGACCGAGATCCCGGGCGGAACGAATGATGCGGCAGGCGATCTCGCCACGATTGGCGATCAGCACTGTGTCGTAGTGCAAGCTCATGACTCTTCGCTCTCTGTACGGATCAGTCGGCCATCGACATGGCGGCGATCGCCCGGGAAATGCGTTCGAGGACCACGTCCAGCGAATCGCCGATATGGGTGTGCAGCAGGCGATGGCCCAGGGGCACGTCGTCGGCGAGGATCGCGTCGAGGATGCCGAGATGCTCGGCGATCGTGGTCTCGATGCGGTTGTTGACCATGAAGTCGAACATGCGGACATGCCGGATCTTCGAGTTCACCGACAACAGGGCGCGCACCATCTCGGCATTGCCCGCCGAGGTGAGCACGGCGACGTGGAACTCCTCGTCGACCACCACGAATCCCGGCGTCTGCTCGGGCGGATCGGCCTGCAGGGCCAGCCAGCGGGCCCGTTCGGCCAGCAGCAGTTCACGGTCGTGGGACAGCTCGGGATTGTTCATCACCCGGGCCATCCCGCCCAGCTCCAGCGTCAGCCGGAGCTCGTAGAGGTCGTGGATGCGCGGCACACTGGGACGGACCGGGCTGAACCCGAACTCCTCGCGCTGGAGCAGCCCGTCCGAGCACAGCATGGCCAACGCCTCGCGCACCGGCGTGCGGGAGATACCGAACCGCGCCGACAGCTTGGGTTCGGTGAGCCGTTCGCCGAACTTGATGCCACCGTTCATGAGGTCGTCGCGCAGCGTCGCGTAGACCACCTCGCGCAGTGGCTTCCCCGTCGCTCCCGGTGCGGTCTCCGTTGGTGTCGACATGCCTGTATACGCTATTGGCCTGCGGTTTCCTCGGAATGACCGAAAGTTATCGGCAGGTAAGCGGATGCTCACAGCCCACCGCGGGCCGCGCGAGGAATTGGCAACCGAGCCCGAACACGCGGGCAACACCGGCCGAACGTCGCATCGGGCAGACTCCCATACGGCGCTGCCGCGCTCCCGCTCCGCTCACCCGGAAGGGCGAACACATGACCACGTCCGCCATCGCGCTACTCGTCCTGGCCCTGATCGCGATCATCGCCGTCACCATCTACTGGCCGAACCCCCTGGAACGTGACGCGCCTTTTGAAGACCCCGTCCCCGACGGCACCTTCCGCGAAAGCCACTCCCCCCGCAGCGATGGCATCTGACCCGGTAACATCCTCCGGTTCTGACCACTGCGGCTGTGCCGCAAGGATTCTCGGAGTACCGCTGTGAAGTTCCTGGCCAATACCCTTCTCGGCGACCTGCTCTTCTGGGCAGCTCTAGCCTTCGCCCTGCTCTGCGTCGCCTCGTTCCTCTGGGACGCCACCAGCACCGCCCTGACCCGCCTCCGCCTCCACCTGTTCGGCCCACCCACCGAACCCCCACCCCCCACCGAACCCGCGAACCCCCGCCGCTCCGCGTCCTCCACCGCCCGCCACGAAGCCAGAGCACAAGCCCGCCGAGCCGCCCTCCGCGCCAAACACGCCGAGGATGGCAACCGTAATTCCGAGGAAGAGCCGGCTCGGTGAGCAGGCCCCCGGTTCCGCTCGACGAGCAGGCCCCGCTCGACCTGGCCATCGGCGGTCATGTGCTGCGGCATGTCTACGAGCACGAGACCAGCGCAGAACTGACGATCACCGTACGAAACCGGCAGGTCGGATACACCCTCATCTCGAACGCCCAGCCGATCAATCTCCCCGACGACGAACTCGTCCAAGCCATCTGTGACCTGTTCGATCTCCATGAGCAGTACGCCTCAGGATTGACCCAGGCGATATACCAGTACCGAAAGGACCCCGCCGGGAGCTGGACAATGCACAGTCGCTACCACTACACATAGCCCCGGCATACGAGTCTCAACCAACACGGCGGTCCGCTCGCCGAGTAACGAGACGCGCGAGTCTCGCCGCTACGGCAACGGAACAGTGCTGCATTTTCGCTGCCGCGGAGGGCTGTGGACGGTGAACCGACCCCGGAAATACGAGGAGCCCCCGACCAGTGAACTGGTCAGGGGCTCTTCTGTGTCTCAACCAACACGTCGGGGTGACAGGATTTGAACCTGCGACCTCTTCGTCCCGAACGAAGCGCGCTACCAAGCTGCGCCACACCCCGTGAGGCGAACCTGAAGTAGCTTACAACGTGGGGGTGCTAAACGTTAAATTGGCTGGTCAGGTGGGGGTTAGAGGGGGCGGATGGAGCTGAAGATGCGTTTGGCCAGGGTGACGTCTACGGCGTCGGGGACGCCGGTGTCGGCGACCATGACCATGACGAAACTGCCGTCCTTGGTGCCCTTGAAGGCGTAGGTGTAGACGGAGTAGGTGCTCGCGCAGCCGGGCTTGGGGTTGGCGACGGTGCCGGTGGTCTCGACGAACATGCCCCGGGTCTTGCCGTCCATCGAGGTGAGGGCCTGGGCGGTGCCGGGGGTGCCGGTGGAGCCGCCGTAGGCGAGCGGGGCGGTCTTGGTGCCGAGCTCGGCGGCCGCGGCGGCGTTGTCGGCCTGTTTGGAGCCGGTGAGCAGGGAGACGGTGCGGGTGGAGTCGGGGCAGTAGTCGCGGCCGTCGGAGGCGTAGCCCTTGCCGATGACCGAGTCGCCCGGCGGCTCACCGAACCCTCCGATGGTCCCCTCGCTGGCGACCTTCCAGCTCGGCGGCACGTCGTAGGCCGCGCCCCGGTCGGGCGAGGCGACCACCTGATAGCCCTCGATGACGGGTGCGACGGTGGCGGCCGCGCCGCTCGGTTTGGCCGTGGTGGTGCTCGGCTTGGCCTTGCTGGTGGACGGCGGCGCGCCGGTGGTGGTGAGGGCGCTGACCATCGACGGGGTGGTGCTCCCGTTGGCGGTGGTGCCGGGCGAGTCCCCACCGGACATGGCGACGGCGGTGACGGTCCCCGCGACGATCAGCGCCGCCGACACTCCGAGCACCGTCCACAGGACCGCCTTGCTCCCGGACTTCGCCGGAACCGGCTGCCCGTACCCCGGCTGCCCGTACGGCTGGCTCCCGTACTGCTCGAGCGGCGGCACCTCGCCGTACTGCTGCTGCGGTTGCTGCCACCCGGGCGCACCCTGCCCCCACTGCTGATTCGGCTGTCCCACACCGGAATTCCACTGCTGCGCACCCCACTGCTGCTGATCGGGCTGCGCCCCCGCCCACCCCGCGCCGGGCTGTCCGGCTGCCGGATTCGCGCCCGGCCACGGCGTACCGGGTTGCCCGGCGGGAGGATTCGCCCCGGACCACGGCGCGACCTGGGTCGCGTCAGCACCGGGCACCGAGCCAGGCTGTCCGGTAGGCGGATTGGTGCCAGGCCATGGCGAGCCAGGCTGTCCGGCAGGCGGATTCGCGCCGGACCAAGGGGCGACCTGGGTGGCATCGGCGCCGGGTGGCACCGAACCGGGCTGTCCGGGCGGATTCGCGCCGGGCCACGGTGAGCCGGGCTGTCCGCCGGACGGATTGGCGCCGGGCGAGCCGGGTTGTCCGGTAGGCGGATTGGCGCCGGGCGAGCCGGGCTGTCCGGCAGGCGGATTGGCGCCGGACCACGGGGCGACCTGGGTGGCGTCGGCACCGGGAGAGACGGGCGGATTCGCGCCGGGCCACGGCGAGCCCGGCTGTCCGGCAGGGGGATTCGCGCCGGACCAGGGGGCGACCTGGGTGGCATCGCCCGGCGGGCCGGCGGGGTTCGGCTGGCCCTGCCAGTCCTGGGGACCGGCGGGTGTCCACTGGGTCGGGTCCGGGAGGCCCGGGGGTGGGCCCGAGCCGTCCCAGCGCAGGGTCGGGGGTAGGCCGGTGCCGCCGGGGGTCCAGGCGGTGGTCGGGTCGGGGGTGCCCGGCGCGGGGGCGGCTCCGGGGCGCTGCCATTGCGCGTCGGAGGGTTGCGGTGCGCCGGGTCCGCCGAACACGGTCGGGTCGTTGCGCCTGTCGTCGGATCCGTTGCTCACGATTGTTCCCCTAATGACAAATCTGTCGTTCGGGGCGCAACCCTAGCGGGCGACGGCTTCGGAGGTGGACAAGCCGTGGTCGGTGTCGGCCGAGGGACGCTTCGGCGGGGCGCCGACCAGCGTCAACAGGGTGGCCTCGGGGCGGCAGCAGAAACGGTAGGGCGCCCACGGCGAGGTGCCGATGCCTGCCGACACGTGCAGCTGGGTGTGCTCGCCCCACTGCGAGGCGCCCTTGACCCGCGACTTGTCGATGCCGCAGTTGGTCACCAGCGCCCCGTAGCCGGGAACGACCAGCTGTCCGCCGTGCGTGTGTCCTGCCAGGACGAGGTCGTAGCCGTCTTCGGCGAAGCGGTCGAGCACGCGGGGCTCGGGCGAGTGGGTGACGCCGATGCTCAACTGCGCCAGCTGATTCGGCGCACCGGCGACGGTGTCGTAGCGGTCGCGCTGCAGGTGGGGGTCGTCGACGCCCGCGCTGGCGATGCGGATGCCCGCCACCTCGAGATCGCGACGGGTGTGGGTGAGGTCGAGCCAGCCGCGTTCGGTGAAGGCCGCGCGCAGATCCTGCCAGGGCAGCGGGTCGCCGTAGACGCGGCGATGATCCTTCTTGAAATACTTCAGCGGATTCTTCGGCACCGGCGCGAAATAGTCGTTGGAACCGAACACGAACAGACCGGGACGCGCCAGCAGCGCGCCGAGGGATTGCACCACCGCGGGCACGGCCTTGGGGTGCGAAAGATTGTCACCGGTATTCACGACCAGGTCGGGTTCGAGCCGATCGAGTTCGCGCAGCCACTGCTGCTTGAGCTGCTGTCCCGGCATCATGTGCAGGTCGCTGACGTGCAGGATGCGCAGGGTCGGCGACCCGGGCGCGAGCACCGGCATGGTGGCCTCACGCAGCACGAACGCGTTGCGCTCGATCAGCGTGGCATAGCCGATGCCTGCGACGGCGGCCCCAGCGGCTCCCCAGACGGTGCGGCGGACAGCGGACGTCGAGATAACGGGCATTTGCCCAGCATAGGCGACCCCCTCCCGGAACGGCGCGTGTGTTTCCGCACAAACGGTACGAATTTTTTTCTCGGCGCGCCCGATTCTGGACTGACCGGAGGGTGCGACGGAGGAGTGCCCGTAGGGAGGGAAGAAGCGGGGAACAGCGCCGAGAAACCGCGCCCCGGCGCGAATTGGGCACTGCGATGAAAATGTGATGAGAGTTGCGGTGGTGACGGGCTACCGTGAGGCGCATGTCGGAACTGAAATCGCAGCTGCGCGCGGATATGACCGCCGCGATGAAAGCCAAGGACACGCTGCGCCTGTCCACCCTGCGGATGTTGCTCGCCTCGATCCAGAACGCCGAGGTCTCCGGAACGCAGGCGCGCGAACTCTCCGACGCCGACGTGGTGGCGCTGCTGCAGAAGGAAGCCAAGAAGCGCAACGAGGCCGCGGTCATCTACGAGCAGAACGGGCGCGGCGAGCTGGCGGCGAACGAGCGCGCCGAGGAAGAGGTGATCGAGCAGTACCTGCCGACCCAGCTCACCGAGGCCGAGGTCGCCCAGGTCGCCGATACCGCGATCGCCCAGGTCGCCGAGCAGCTCGGGGAGCGGCCGGGGATGAAGCAGATGGGTCAGGTCATGAAGGCCGCGACCGCGCTCGCCGAGGGCAAGGCCGACGGGTCGCGCCTGTCGGCGGCGGTCAAAGCGCGCCTCTGACGCGAGAACGACGAAGGGCCGCCGTCCGGAATGGACGGCGGCCCTTCGCGTGTCGTCAGCGTGGCACCGGGATGGGGATCGGTGGCAGGCGGGGTAGTTGCGGGAGTCCTGGCAGTTCGGGGGCGGGTGCCGAGGGTGCGGGCGGGGCCGTGGTGGTCGGCACGCGGACGGTGCCGTCACTGATGTAGATCGTGACCACCGAGCCGGGGATGGCCGCGCCGTTGGGCGAGCTGCCCATCACGGTGCCCTTGGCCTGTGAGCCGGGCGCGTTCACCGCCGTCACCCGGAAGCCTGCGCCGGACAGGATCGAGGTGGCCTCGCCCTGCGACTTACCCGCCACATCCGGCACCTGCGAGTTGTTCGCGCCGCGCACGTACTTGTCGTCCAGCGGCGGCAGGGCAGGCGGCGGGTACTTGTCGAGCACGGGTTTCACCGCGTTGAACCAGGTGCGGGCCGGTTCGTTACCGCCGTAGAGGTCGCCGCCGCCGCAGTTGCGCAGCGGGAACGAGCAGATCTCGCCGGGGGTGGGGCTGTCGCCGTAGACGTAGACCGCGGCGGCCAGCGAGTTGGTGAAGCCGAGGAAGGCCGAGGAGCGGTGGCTCTCGGTGGTGCCGGTCTTGCCCGACATCGGCGCCGCCCAGCCCACCGCCCGCGCGGCGCCCGCGGCGGTACCGCTGACGTCGTCCTTGCTCATCGCGTTGGCGAGGGTGTTGGCCAGACCCGGGTCGACGACCTGCTCGCAGGCCTGCTGGGTCAGCGGCACCGTCTTGCCCTGCCGGTCGATGACCTCCTGGATCGGCGAGGGCGGGCACCACTTGCCGCCCGAGGCCAGCGTGGCGGCCACGTTGGACAGCTCGAGCGGGTTGATCGCGAACGGGCCGAGGGTGAACGAACCCATGTTGTTGTTCTTGATGTGGTCGGCCAGGCTCGTGTTGCCGTGGCCCGAGGTGCCGGGTTTGGTGTAGGAGCGCATGCCGAGGCGCACGGCCATGTCCACCGCGGGTTCGACGCCCACGTCCTGGATCATCTTGACGAAGGTCGTGTTGGGCGAGGTGGCCAGCGCGTCGGTCACCGACATGGAGCCGGGATAGGCGCCGGCGTTCTTCACGCACCACGAATCGGCCGGGCAGCCGGGGGAGTTGGAGTAACCCATGCCCTTGGCGGCGTAGAAACTCGGCACGTCGACCTGGGCGGCGATGCCGAGGCCCTTCTCCATCGCGGCGGCGGTGGTGAACAGCTTGAAGATCGAGCCCGCGCCGTCACCGGCCATCGAGTACGGCTGGCCGAGCAGCGTCTCGTTGGCGTCGCGGTTGAGGCCGTAGGTGCGGCTCGAGGCCATCGCCAGGACGTGGTGGGCGTCCTGGCCGGGGGAGACCACCGACATGACCTCGGCGATGTTGTCGAGGTTCGGATCGGCGGCCTCGGTGACCGCGCGCTTCACCGATTCCTGCAGCGCCGGGTCCAGGGTGGTCTTGATCAGGTAGCCGCCCTTGTCGATCTGCTCGCGGCTGATCCCGGACTCGGCCAGGTATTCCAGCGCGTAGTCGCAGAAGAAGCCCTTCTCGTGCGCGGAGATACAGCCGCGCGGCAGGCCCTTGGGTTCGGGCAGCACGCCCAGCGGCTCGCTCTTGGCCGCGGCGAACTCGGCGGCCCGGCTGGGGATGTTCTGGATCAGCGTGTCGAGCACGGTGTTGCGCCGGTCGGTGACGCCCTGGACGTTGGTGTACGGGTTCAGCTTGGAGCTGGACTGCACCATGCCCGCCAGCATCGCCGACTGGGTGATGTTCAGGTCGGCGGCGTCGACGCCGAAATAGGTCTGCGCGGCGTCCTGGATGCCGTAGGAACCGTTGCCGAAGGGCACCAGGTTCAGGTAGCGGGTGAGGATCTCGTCCTTGCTCAGCTCGCGGTCGAGGGTGAGCGCCATCCGGATCTCGCGCAGCTTGCGCGCGGGGGTGGTCTCGATCGCGGCGCGGCGTTCGGCGTCGGTCTTGGCGACGACGAGCAGGTTGAAGTTCTTCACGTACTGCTGGTCCAGGGTCGAGGCACCCTGCTGCACCTCACCGGAGGAGGTGTTGGTCAGGAACGCGCGCAGCGTGCCCTGCCAGTCCACACCCTTGTGATCGGCGAAGCGCTTGTCCTCGATGGACACGATCGCCAGCTTCATGTTGTTGGAGATCCGGTCGCTGGGCACCTCGAAGCGGCGCTGCTCGTAGAGCCACGCGATGGGCGCTCCGCCCGCGTCGACCATCGTCGACACGGCGGGGACCGTTCCCTCCACCAGTTCCGCGGACACGTTGTCGACGGCATCGGCGGCTCGGTTGGAGATGAACCCGAACCCACCGGCCAAGGGGAACAACAGCCCAGCGACTAGCACGGCGGCCAGCGCGCAGCTGCCGGCCAGCCTCGCGAGCGTTTGAGTGATCGGCACGAGCCCAGCCTAAAGGGTGGGGTGGCGGGGTTCACTGCTGTGCTGCTCGACGGGGAATGTCCGGCCGGTGCCAGGGGGGTTGCTCGGGCGTGTCAACAAAATGATCACATCGGCGTGTCGCGACCGGGCACGCCGGTGATCAGCGCCGCTTCTCGATCTTCCGCCGATTTGAATGGACGGTCGTACCAAAAAATCGGGGCTCGGTCTTGCGCAAGCGCCATACCTTTACCTAGATTGAGAACCCAGTGTGATAGAGCTAACACTCAAAGTGGAATGTGGTGCGGACCGCAGCGGTAGTTGGGTTGCTGTGATCCGCGCTCGCGATTCTGGAGCGCCGCACAACGGTGTTCGGACTGCAAAGGGGCACATCAAATGCACATCACAACCCCCATCGCTCGACTGGATGTAGAGCAGGCCGAGGCAAGGATCGCTTGGGTTGCCCAGGCGCGATGCAAGGAAGTGGACCCTGACCAGCTGTTCGTTCGCGGTGCGGCCCAGCGCAAGGCGGCGACGATCTGCCGTCACTGCCCCGTGCTGATGCAGTGTGGCGCCGATGCCCTGGACAACCGGGTGGAGTTCGGGGTGTGGGGCGGGATGACCGAGCGGCAGCGGCGCGCGCTGCTCAAGCAGCATCCCGACGTCACGTCCTGGGCTGAATTCTTCAACGCCCAGCGTCAGCACCAGGTGGCTATCTAGCAGGTGAGACCGGACCGTTACCACAGACGGCGCCGAGCCCGCGCACTTTGCGGAATCGGCGCCGTCGACAGGTGTTACGGGACTGTTATCTATAGCCGAACGGAATCAGGAGGCAGCGGCTGTGCCGGTCAGCTGGTCGCCGACGGCGCGCAGGGCTTCGAGATCGGAAACCTCGAACGGCAGGGCCGTCACCGAGACGATCGCGACCCGGGGGTGCGCGCCGGTGAACCGGTGCAGCAGCCGCTGTTCGCGCTTGGCGGTAGCCACGCGGTCGGCGTGGATGCGCAGCACGGACGCGGTCAGCGGGTCGGACTCGGCCAGCTGGTCGGCGGCGGTCAGCGCGTGGTCACCGGACAGGCCCGACAGCGCCGGGTGCGTCCGGTTGAGCACCAGCCCGGCCAGCGGCATCTGCTCGGTGGACAGGCGGTCGACGAAGAACGACGCCTCGCGCAGCGCGTCCGGCTCCGGCGCGGCGACCACCAGGAAATGCGTGCCCGGCTTGGACAGCATGGCGAAGGTGCGCTCGGCCCGATCCTGGAACCCACCGAACAGCGACTCCAGCGACTGCAGGAAGGTCGAGGCGTCCTTGAGCATCTGCCCGCCGACGATGGTGGAGACCCCACGCATCGCCAGGCTCATCGCGCCGGTCACGAACCGGCCGACCCCGCGACCGGGCGCCATGATCAGCCGGATCATCTTGCCGTTGAGGAAGGTGCCCAGCCGCTTGGGCGCGTCCAGGAAGTCCAGCGCGTTGCGGGAGGGGGGAGTGTCGACCACGATCAGGTCCCACTCCTTGCGCCCGGCCAGCTGACCGAGCTTCTCCATCGCCATGTACTCCTGCGTGCCGCCGAAGGACGACGCCACCGTCTGATAGATCGGGTTGGCGAAGATCTGCTCGGCCTTGTCCGGGCTGGTGTGCTCGAGCACCATGTCGTCGAAGGTGCGGCGCATGTTCAGCATCATCGCGTGCAGCTCGCCGGGCACCTCGGGACCCAGCTCCACCCGCTGCGGGGTGTTGTCCAGCTCGGCCACGCCGAGGGACTGGGCCAGCCTGCGGGCCGGGTCGATGGTCAGCACCACGACCTTGCGGCCCGCCTCGGCCGCCCGCAGCGCGATCGAGGCCGCGGTGGTGGTCTTGCCGACGCCGCCGGAACCGCAGCACACGATCACCCGCGCGCTCGGGTCGGCGATGATCCGCGACACGTCCAGCGCGGGCGGGGTGGTCACTTGCTCGCTCATCGCACTCCCTGCGCGGATAGCTGTTCGGCCAGTTCGTAGAGGCCGCCGAGGTCCATGCCCTCGCCGAGGGCGGGCAGCGCCAGCTGGGGCACGTCCACCTCGGCCAGGGCGGCGGCGCTCTCGTCCTGCGCGGCCAGCACGGTGGCGTGCTCGACGGTCTCGGCGATCAGCCCGTCGAAATCCGCCTCGGGCAGGGTGATCCCGGCCTCGGCCAGACCCGCCGCGATCTTGGTGGTGTCGAGGTCGCCTGCCACGGCCGCGTCACGGTCGCTCGGGGTGAGCTCGGCGGTGGCCGCCCGGTTGACGATCACCGTGCCGATGCGCAGGTCGTTGGCGGTGAGCTCGGCGACGGCGTCGGCGGTCTCCTGCACCGGCAGCGCCTCGAGCAGCGTCACCAGGTGGATCATCGTCTGGTCGGAGTGCAGCAGCTTGGACACGCCGTCGGCCTGCGAGGCGATCGGGCCGCCCTTGGCGATCTCGGCCATGGCCTGGGTGACGTCGAGGAAGCTGGCGATCCGGCCGGTCGGCGGGGCGTCGACCACGATGTCGTCGTAGGCGGGCTTGCCCGTCTTGTCGACGCGCACCGCGCATTCCTTGATCTTGCCGGTGAGGATCACATCACGCAGGCCGGGCGCGATCGTGGTGACGAACTCGATGGCGCCCATCCGGCGCATCGCGCGGCCGGCGAAGCCCAGGTTGTAGAACATGTCGAGGTACTCCAGGAAGGCGTGCTCGATGTCGAGCGCCAGCGCGAAGACCTCGCCGCCGCCGTCGGCACTGGCGATCCTGGTCTCGGTGGGTGGCAGCGGCGGCCGGTCGAACAGCTGCGCGATGGACTGCCTGCTCTCCACCTCGACGAGCAGTACTTTCCGTCCCCCCGCGGCCAGGGCGAGGGCCAGTGCGGCCGAAACGGTCGACTTGCCGGTGCCTCCCTTGCCGGTCACGTAGTGCAAGCGGGCGATCGTTGCGCGCTGTGGCCATCCGGTCGACGGTCCGGGAACCGACGAAACCGGCTCTGCTGTTGGTGCTCCCACGTCGCCGAGCCTATAACCCGTTTCCCGGCGGCGGTCGGGGTGAGCCCTAAACTCTCCCCATGAGTGAAGTCACCCTGTGGGAGTACGCGACCGTGCCGCTGTTGACGCACGCGACCAAGCAGATCCTCGACCAGTGGGGCGCCGACGGCTGGGAGCTGGTCACGGTGCTGCCCGGCCCGACCGGTGAGCAGCACGTCGCCTACCTGAAGCGGCAGAAGTAGCCGTGGCCACCGCGTGGAAGGACGCGCTCGACCGGCTCGGGGTCACCCTGCCGCCGGTCGCCGCCCCCGTCGCGGCCTACATCCCGGCCGTGCAGACCGGTTCGCTGGTCTACACCTCCGGCCAGCTGCCCTTCGTCGACGGTGAGCTGTCGGCGGTGGGCAAGGTCGGGGCCGAGGTCGATGTGGAGACGGCGAAGGAGGCCGCCCGGCTGTGCGCGCTCAACGCGCTGGCCGCGGTGCACGACCTGGTCGGCCTCGACCGGGTGGTGCGGATCGTGAAGGTCGTCGGGTTCGTCAACTCCGCGCCGGGATTCACCGACCAGCCGATCGTGATCAACGGCGCGTCGGAATTCCTCGGCGAGGTGTTCGGCGAGGCGGGCGTGCACGCGCGCTCGGCGGTCGGTGTGTCGGAGTTGCCGAAGAACACGCCGGTCGAGGTGGAATTGATCGTCGAGGTCGGATAGGCACGCCGTCATGGCACTGGAACATCCCGCGTACAGCCAGGTCAGGCCGGTCACCCCGACGGCGTCGGTGCTGCTGGCCGACAATCCGTCGCAGATGACGCTCGACGGCACCAACACCTGGCTGCTACGCGGTCCCGGCAGCGACGAGTACGTCGTCGTCGACCCGGGGCCCAAGGACAACAAGCACATCGCCGCCATCGTCGAGGCGACCGGCGGCCGGATCGCGCTGACGCTGATCACCCACCACCACGCCGATCACACCGGCGGCATCGATCACCTGGTGAAGGCCACCGGGACGCCGGTGCGGGCGGTGGACCCGAAGTATCTGCGCGGTGAGGTCGACGTGCTCGTGGCGGGGGAGGTCATCGAGGCGGCCGGGGTGCGGATCACGGTGCTGGGCACTCCGGGGCACACCGGCGACTCGGTGAGTTTCGAACTCGACGACGCGATCGTCACCGGTGACACGGTGCTCGGCCGTGGCACCACCGTGCTGGTCTCGGAGACCGGTGCGCTGGCCGCGTTCCTGTCCTCGCTCGAGCTGCTGCTCGAACGCGGCGCGGGCAAGGCGCTGCTGCCCGCGCACGGTCCCGACCATCCCGACGCGGAGCCGGTGGTGCGGTACTACCTGAACCACCGTCACGAACGGCTCGATCAGATCCGCGCGGCGCTGGCCGAACTGGGCCAGGACGCGGGCGCTCTCGCGATCGTGCGCAAGGTGTACGCCGACGTGGACAAGCGGCTGTGGCCGGCCGCCCGCAGTTCGGTGCAGGCCCAGCTGGAATACCTGCGGGCCGAACGCGAGTCCTGAAACGACGACGGCACGCCGGAACCACCGTGGTGCGGACGAGGCCCTCTTCCCCTGGAGCCGCACCGGTGGTCCCGGCGTGCCGGGATGTCGTACTACCGCTCGATCAGCGCGCGCGCCGGGCGAGGCGCTCGGAGTCGGAGATGAGCACGCTCTTGCCCTCGAGCCGCAGCCACCCGCGATGGGCGAAATCGGCCAGCGCCTTGTTGACGGTCTCGCGAGAAGCGCCGACCAGCTGGGCGATCTCCTCCTGGGTCAGGTCGTGGGTCACGCGCAGCGCGCCCGCTTCCTGGGTGCCGAAGCGCTGAGCGAGCTGCAGCAGCGCCTTGGCGACGCGGCCGGGCACGTCGGTGAAGATGAGGTCGGCGAGGTTGTTGTTGGTGCGGCGAAGGCGTCGTGCCAGCACGCGCAGCAGCTGCTCGGCGATCTCCGGGCGCTGATCGATCCACGACTTGAGTGCGTCGCGGTCCATCGTCACGGCGCGGACCTCGGTGACCGTGGTGGCCGTCGAGGTACGCGGGCCCGGGTCGAAGATCGACAGTTCACCGAACATGTCCGACGGGCCCATGATCGTCAGCAGGTTCTCCCTGCCGTCCGGGGACCGACGGCCGATCTTCACCTTGCCCGTGGTGATGATGTACAGCCGATCGCCGGGTTCGCCCTCGTTGAAGATGACGTGGCCGCGCGGGAAATCTACGGGCTGCAGCTGCTTGGCGAGCGCGGCCACCGCGGTGGGCTCGACGCCTTGGAAGATGCCTGCTCTGGCGAGGGCCTCGTCCACGAATGTGCTCCTTATGGGATATGGCTTGCGAACCTGGTCGAGCGAATCGACCAACAGCGCAGTCTACGCGGCATCACGGCACCACAGTGACAGACACCACGTAAAGAGTGGATTGCGCTCGGTGCGCACACTGTGAACAGGCGATCGGCCCGGGAAAATCGAATGGTCAGCTGGCCCGCGCGACATCCATCTCGGACGTGCGGGAACGGCGCTTGCGCACGCGCGCCACAGCGGCGGGCAGGCCGAGCTTCGTCAGCTCTTTCACTTCGGCGTTGCTGGCATTGTCCAGGTACTGCTGAACCTCTTCGTCGGGTTCGAGAAGCTTTCGGAGCCGATTCTCGACCCGCTCCATCCCCAGCGCGAACAGCATCAACAGCACTGGGAAGAGCACCACAGCGAGTCCTTGCATGACAGGCAGTAAACACGGTCCAGGTCTCAGATGGAACACAGCGGGCCAACTCGACGGGCAATGTTGTCGGAGTGGTTCCGTATGGTGAACAGGTGCCCGTTTCCCCCTCCGCCGCAGCGTCCCGCGAGGCCGCGCCCGCCGTGGAAACGGCCGGTCTGTCCGCCGCGCGCAAGCGCCGGAACCGGTCGATAGCTGCGGAAACGCGGGTCGGTCTGGTCCGGCGCGCCCGCCGGATGAACCGCACGCTCGCCACCGCCTTCCCCGACGCGCACTGCGAACTCGACTTCACCACGCCGCTGGAATTGGCCGTCGCGACGATCCTGTCGGCCCAGTGCACCGACGTGCGGGTGAACCTCACCACTCCCGCGCTGTTCGCGAAGTACCGCAGCGCGCGCGACTACGCCGAGGCCAACCGGGCCGAACTGGAGGAATACATCCGGCCCACCGGCTTCTACCGGAACAAGACCAGTTCGCTGATCGGGCTGGGCCAGGCACTGGTCGAGAAATACGACGGTGAGTTGCCTCACACCCTGCCGAAATTGGTCGAATTGCCCGGAATCGGGCGCAAAACGGCCAATGTCATCCTCGGCAATGCCTTCGACGTTCCCGGCATCACCGTCGACACCCACTTCGGCAGGCTGGTGCGCCGCTGGAAGTGGACCGAGGAGGAAGACCCGGTCAAGGTCGAGCACGCGATCGGCGAGCTGATCGAGCGCAAGGACTGGACGATGCTCTCGCACCGGGTGATCTTCCACGGCCGCCGCGTGTGTCATGCGCGCAAGCCGGCCTGTGGCGCGTGTGTGCTGGCCGCGGACTGCCCCTCGTTCGGGATCGGTCCCACCGATCCGCCGGTCGCCGCGGAGCTGGTCAAGGGCCCCGAGCGCGAGCATCTGCTGGATCTGGTCCGGCTGTGAGCGATCCGGTCGACCCGTCGCCCTGGCGACGGCCCGCGGTGCGCTGGGTACTGGCCGCGGTGATCCTCGTCCTCGCGGCGACGGTGGCGCTGTGGCCGCGCGAGGGCGCCGACACCACCACGACCACCGGATCGACCCCGCCGCGAGCGAGCATCTCGGCCGAAGACCGCGCCGCCGCCGGTCTCGCGCCCTGCCCGAGTCCGGCGACTGCGCCTGGCCCAGCCATCACGCCCGGTGCGGCAACTGCGCCCGGTCCATCCGTCACGTCTGGTCCGGCGACTACGTCTGGTCCGGAAACCGCCCCTGGCCCGGGAACCGAATCCGGGAAGGGTCCGCTGGCCGGACTCACGCTGACCTGCCTGGCCGACGGCTCCCCGGTCGACCTGGCCGCCGCCCTCGCGGGCAAACCGGCGCTGCTCAATCTCTGGGCCTACTGGTGTGGCCCGTGCGCGGTCGAGCTGCCGCATCTGCAGGAGTTCGCCGAGCGCGCGGGCCCGGCGCTGACGGTGCTCACCGTGCACAGCGACCCCGACGAGGCCAAGGCCCTGCAACGGCTCGCCGGTCTGGGCATCACCCTGCCCGGTGTCTCCGATCCGCAGGCGTCGGTGCGCGCCGCGGTCGGCGCACCCGCGGTGCTGCCGGTCTCGGTGCTGGTGCGCGCCGACGGCACCATCGCGAGTGTGGAGGTGCGAACCTTCGCCGACGTGGCCGACATCGCGGATACGGTGTCCGCGAAACTCGGCGTCACGGTATGACAGAGGGTGGCGGCAGTGCGGACGGTCGGATAGAAGGCGATGGCGTGAACGGTGTGACGAGGCTCGACGATTCCGGTATCCCGTCGTGGTTGCACACCGCGATCAGATCCGGCGAACCCGACGCCGACGACACCCTCGCCACCTCCCGCGCGCTGCGCCGCGCCATGTCGATCACCGGGAAACCGCGCCAGGCCGCCGTGCTCGTGCTCTTCGGCGGCGCGGCCGACCCCGCCGACGGCACCCAGGGCGGCCTGCCCGCCGACGCCGACGTCCTGCTCACCCAGCGCGCCTCGACCATGCGTCAGCATCGCGGTCAGATCGCCTTCCCCGGCGGCGCCGCCGACCCCGGCGACGACGGCCCCGTCGGCACCGCCCTGCGCGAGGCCGCCGAGGAGACCGGGCTCGATCCCGGCGGTGTCCAGCCGTTCGCTGTGCTGCCGAAACTGTTCGTCCCGCCCTCGAAATTCGATGTCACCCCGGTGCTCGGCTACTGGCGGGCACCCAGCGCGGTCGGCGTCGTCGATCCCGCGGAAACCGAGCGTGTCGTGCGTGTCCCGCTCACCGAATTACTCGATCCGGCACACAGATTCATGGTGCGTGGCAGTCTCGGCTACCAGAGCCCCGCGTTCCAGGTGGACGGCATGCTGGTGTGGGGCCTCACCGGCGGTATCCTCGCCGGCATCATCAAAACAGCGGGCTGGGAACGAGACTGGGATCGGGGCGACGTGCGTGACTTGGAGAGCTCGTTGGCTGCGGTCGGAATGACACTGTGAGCGCGTCGGTCTGGCTTGATATCGCGGTGGTGTTGATCGCGTTGGTCGCGGCGTCCACCGGGTGGCGGCAGGGGGCGGTGGCCTCGGCGCTGGCGTTCTTCGGCGTCGCGCTGGGCGCGGTCGCCGGCATCCTCATCGCGCCGCACATCCTCCAGCACCTCAGCGAGGGGCGCAGCCGGGTACTCGGCGGCATCCTGCTCATCGTGCTGCTGGTGATCGTCGGCGAGGTCGCGGGCATGGTGCTCGGCCGGGCCGCGCGCTCGAGCATGCGGCATCCGGTGGCACGCGGGGTCGACAGCGTGGTCGGCGCGGTGTTGCAGGCGGCGACCGTGCTGGTCGCGGCCTGGCTGCTGGCCCTGCCGCTGGCCACCGCCTCACAGCCGGGCATCGCCCAGGCCATCAACGGTTCGCGGGTGCTCGCCGATGTCAACGAGGTGGCGCCGAACTGGCTGCGCAAGCTGCCCAACGAGTTCTCCCGGCTGCTCAACACCTCCGGGCTGCCCGATGTCATCGGGCCGTTCGGGCGCGCGCCGATCGCCGCGGTGGAGCCGCCGGACCCCAGCGTGCTCGCCAGTCCTGTCGCGGCGTCGCTGCAGCAGAGTGTGCTGCGGATCCGTGGTGTCGCGCCGAGCTGCCAGCGGGCGCTGGAGGGTTCGGGCTTCGTGGTCGCGCCGGAACGGGTGATGACCAACGCGCACGTCGTCGCGGGTACCAACAGTGTCTCGGTCGATACCGCGCGGGGTGCTCTGGACGCGACCGTGGTGTTGTTCGATCCGTCCAAGGACATCGCCGTGCTCGCGGTACCGGGACTCACCGCGCCGGTCGTCCCGCAGGCACCCGGTCCGGCGAGCTCGGGTGAGAGTGCCATCGTGCTCGGGTACCCGGGGGGCGGTCCTTACACGGCCAGTGCCGCGCGGGTGCGCGAGACGCTCGATCTGACGGGGCCGACCATTCATCGTGACGGGACTGTCGAGCGTGAGGTGTACACGGTGCGCGGTCAGGTTCGGGCAGGTAACTCGGGTGGGCCGCTGGTCGATACGGAGGGGCAGGTGCTGGGGGTTGTGTTCGGCGCGGCTGTCACCGATGACGACACGGGGTATGTGCTGACGTTGAACGAGGTCGCTTCGGAGCTGGCCGCGGCGGCGCCCAGTAGTACGCCTGTGGATACGGGTGCTTGTGTGCTGAGTTAGGTGCTGGCCCGGGGCTGTTGTTTCACGGTCTCGGGAAGGTTTACGGCTGTGTTTGTTGGAGCGCTGGCGCGCTCGAGGTCGCGGCCCCTGGAGGGCCGCCGGTCA
>NZ_JBSGDP010000066.1:0-33158 GCF_053602435.1 Nocardia sp. NPDC004415 | reverse complement strand
GACCGAAAAGGACCGGGGCGCCGCGTTTTTCAGGCTCAGGGAACGATATTGACCATCTTGCCCGGAACCACGATCACCTTGCGCGGTGCCTGACCCTCGAGCAGGGCGACGACCTTCTCGTCGGCCAGCGCGGCGGCCTCGATGGCGGCCGGGTCGGCGTCGGCGGGGACCTGGATGCGGCTGCGCACCTTGCCCTTCACCTGGATCGGGTACTCCACCGAATCGGCGACCAGCAGCGCCGGGTCGGCGATCGGGAAGGGGCCGTGAGCCAGGGAAGCGGTGTGCCCCAGGCGTTCCCACAGTTCCTCGGCGATGTGCGGGGCCAGCGGGGCCAGCATCAGCACCAGCGGTTCCACGGCGGCGCGGGGGGCGCCGTCGGGGTAGTTCTTGGTGAGATGGTTGGTCAGCTCGATCAGCTTGGCGCCCGCGGTGTTGTCGCGCAGCGCGGCCAGGTCCTCGTCCACCCCGGCGATGGTGCGGTGCACCAGGCGCAGGGTCTCCTCCGAAGGCGCGGCGTCGGTGGCCTTCACCGATCCGGTCTCCTCGTCGACCACCAGGCGCCACACGCGCTGCAGGAATCGCTGCGCGCCGACGACATCCTTGGTCGACCAGGGGCGCGAAGTGTCCAGCGGACCCATCGACATCTCGTAGAAGCGGAAGGTGTCGGCGCCGTACAGGTCGCAGATCTCGTCCGGCGCGATCGCGTTCTTCAGCGACTTGCCGATCTTGCCGTACTCCTGGTTCACCTCGATCTCGACACCGTCGGTGCCGGTCCAGTAGAACTTGTCGCCGCGCGCGACCACCTCGACGGCGGGCACGTACGCGCCGCGCTCGTCGGTGTAGGCGTACCCCTGCACGTAACCCTGGTTGTACAGGCGCCGGTAGGGCTCGCTGCCGGAGACATCACCCAGGTCGAACAGCACCTTCTGCCAGAACCGCGCGTACAGCAGGTGCAGCACCGCGTGCTCCACACCGCCGACGTACAGGTCGACGCCGCCCGGATCGTTCGGGCCGTGCTCGGCCGTGCGCGGGCCCAGCCAGTACTTCTCGTTCTCCTCGGCGCAGAACGTCTCGGTATTGGTCGGGTCGGCGTAGCGCAGCTGGTACCAGGACGAACCGGCCCAGTTGGGCATGACATTGGTGTCGCGGCGGTAGGTGCGCGGGCCGTCGCCCAGGTCCAGTTCCACGTGCACCCAGTCGGTGGCCTTGGCCAGCGGCGGGGACGGCTCGGAGTTCGCGTCGTCGGGGTCGAAGGTGACCGGCGCGAAGTCCTCCATCTCCGGAAGTTCCACGGGCAGCATGGATTCCGGCAGCGCGTGCGCGACATTGTGCTCGTCGTAGACGATCGGGAACGGCTCGCCCCAGTAGCGCTGCCGGGCGAACAGCCAGTCGCGCAGCTTGTACTGCACCGTGCCGGTGCCGTGGCCCTCGGCCTCCAGGTGACCGATCATGGTCGCCTTGGCCTCGTCCACCGAAAGCCCGTTCAGGAAGCCGGAATTCACCAGATCGCCGTCACCGGACCAGGCGCCCTCGGTGAGGTCGCCGCCGGAGATCACCTCGACGATCGGCAGCCCCAGCGCGGTCGCGAACTCCCAGTCGCGGTGGTCGTGGCCGGGCACCGCCATGATCGCGCCGGTGCCGTAGCCGCTCAGCACGTAGTCGGCGATGAAGATCGGCACCTGCTTGCCGTCGGCCGGGTTGGTCGCGTAGGAACCCAGGAAGACGCCGGTCTTCTCCTTGTTCTCCTGACGTTCCAGATCCGATTTGGCCGCGATCGACTCACGGTAGGCGGCAACGGCTTCCGCGGGGGTGGCCGCGCCGCCGTTGGTCCAGCGAGCCTCGGTGCCGTCCGGCCAGGCGGCGGCGGTCAGCTTGTCGACCAGCTCGTGCTCGGGCGCCAGCACCACATACGTGGCGCCGAACAGGGTGTCGGGGCGGGTGGTGAACACCTCGATGGTCTCGGCGCCGGGGGCGTCGAAGCGCACCTGCGCGCCGCGCGAACGGCCGATCCAGTTGCGCTGCATGGACTTCACATTGTCCGGCCAGTCCAGCGTGTCCAGGTCGTCGACCAGGCGGTCGGAGTAGGAGGTGATGCGCATCATCCACTGCCACATGCGCTTACGGAACACCGGGAAGTTGCCGCGCTCGCTGCGGCCGTCGGCGGTGACCTCTTCGTTGGACAGCACCGTGCCCAGGCCGGGGCACCAGTTGACGATCGAATCCGACTGGTACACCAGGCGATACGAGTCGATCAACGCGGCGCGCTCGGTCGCGCTCAGCGTGTTCCAGTCGCCGTCGGGCACCGGGCGCGAGCCGTTGGCGAACTGCTCTTCCAGTTCGGCGATCGGGCGGGCCTTGTCGGCCTCCTGGTCGTACCAGGCGTTGTAGATGCGCAGGAAGATCCACTGCGTCCACCGGTAGTACTCGGGATCGGTGGTGGCGAAGGAGCGCCGCGGGTCGTGGCCGAGGCCCAGCCGGTCCAGCTGACGCTGCATGGTGGCGATATTGGACTGCGTCGTCACCCGCGGGTGCGCGCCGGTCTGCACCGCGTACTGCTCGGCGGGCAGGCCGAAGGCGTCGTAGCCCAGCGCGTGCAGCACATTGCGCCCGCGCATGCGGTGGTAGCGGCCGAACACATCGGTGGCGATATAGCCCAGCGGATGCCCCACGTGCAGGCCCGCGCCCGAGGGGAACGGGAACATGTCCTGGATGAACAGCTTGTCCCGCGGTGTGTCGCCGGCGAGCGGCCCGACCGGATTGGGCGCGTGGAAGGTGCCGCGCTCGGTCCAGTTCTGCTGCCAGCGCCGCTCGATCCGCCCCGCCAGCTCGGCGTTGTACCGGTGCTGAGGTACGTCACTCTCGGTAGTACGAGTGTCCTGCACGGTCCTGCCTTCTTGTTCTCGCCGATCCCCGGTAAACATCGTCTAACAGGGTAGAACGTCTTCGCCATCGGATTTCCCACGCCCCGCGGGGTGTGTGGGCGGTCACCTCGGTGGGGAGCGCTCGGTCCGGGGTGGCGCGAGTGCGCTAGCCTGCAGGAATGGTCGTCGTCGCTCTCCTGTTGTTCGCGCTGGCCGCGGTCGCCATCGTGACCGGTGTGCTCGGACTGCTCGGCAAGCTGCCCCGCAATCCCGTCCTCGGTGTCACCACCGAGGCCGCCCTGCACAGCGACGACAACTTCCGGATCGCCAATCGCATCGCCGCCCCCACCTCGGTCGGCGCGGGCGCGCTGCTGTTCGCCGGTGGGCTGGTCGCCCTGGTCGCCGGTGGGCTGCCCGCGGTCGGCGTCGCGGTCGTCGTGGCCGTCATCGCGATCTTCACCCTCGGCGCGGGCGCCAATGCCGCGGCCCGCGCCGTCGAGCCCCTGCTGCCCCCGGCCCCGGTCGGCGGCTGCGGCTCCTCCTGCGGCGGCTGCTCGCTGCGCGACACCTGCGCCCCCGCCAACTGACCGCTTTCCCCAGGTCACCCCTGATCGGTGGCTGACGACGCCGGACTTCGGTACAACGGAATCAGGCATCTGAACGGGGGAAGTTCATGAAGGTTGTCGCCGCGGCGTTCATCGTCGCCTTGCTCGGGGTCGTCGTCGCCATCGTGTCGCCGCTGGCCGGAGGACTGGTGTTGCTCGGGGCCGCGGTGCTGTTCGTGGTCGGGTGCGTGCGGGTGGGCACCCGGGACTCGCGACCGTTGCGGACGCGCCGTCAGCGGTGGCGGGCGGGCTCGGGTGGCGCGGCGGCGTCCGGTGCGGCCACCGGGGGTGGATTCCTGTGGTTCGGCGGGGACTCCGGTGACGGTGGCGGCAGCGGTAGCAGCTGTGGTGGGGGTGGCGGCTGCGGCGGTGGCGGCTGCGGTGGCGGCGGCTGAGCTCGGACGGGCGGGCAGTGCGGTGCTGCCCGCCGCCGACGGCTCTCAGCGGGTGCCGAGGTACTCGATGTAGCCGGTGCCGGTGATCGGCTCGCCGCGGAACCTGCCGGTGTAGGCGTAGCTGCCGACGTAGCCGCCCGCCATCCCGTAGACGTAGTCGTCGTTGGTGGTGCCGTGGATCTCGATCAGCTCGTCGCCGTTGTCGTCGTTCACGCCCCAGCTGAACTGCGACGCCAGCTGCATGGACAGGCCGTTGGGGGTGCGGCGCGGGGTGGGTTCGAGGCGCTGGACCGCGAAGTGGAAGCCGTCCTCGTAGGTGCCGCCGTGGTCGGTGAGCGAACGCAGATAGACCGCCCGCTGCACGGGCACCCCGAGCGGGCCGAGTACCTCGACCATGAGCACCTGGGTGCTGTCGTCGATATTGATGATCTGGTAGGTGAAGAACCGCAGCGGCAGCGGAATGTGCACGCCGCGCGCGTATTCGAGGGTGTTGAGCCCGGCGAGCTCGATGGTCTCGCCCTGATGGGTGACGGTGCCCTCGTACCGGCACAGCAGCGACCAGTGGTCGTAGAGCCCGCCGCGCAGCGCCACGAAGTGCGACACCTTGTCCGTCGCGCGCACCCGCAGATCCAGGTCGAACGCCGGATTACGGTAGGTGACGGTGAAGTCCGGGTAGCGGCCCTCCAGCCGGAAGTCCTCCCCGAAGCGGACCAGGCTCGTATCCGGTGCCAGCTCCATGTCCCGCGCCACCTGATACCCCCGGAACTGCCCGGGGAAGCGCACCCCTGCCCCGATCAGCAGATTGGCGGTATCGGCATCGGTCGTCTCGATCAGATGGTCGTTGCGCCACAGCGGAATTCGCGGCTGACCGAGCACCGCGATCACGTCGACGAAGTTCAGCGGCGCGGGCAACCCGGGCAGCATCAGCCCGTAGTGCACGGTGCTGTACCGGCCGCGCGGCGGATGGAACGGGGTCTGCGGGTCGAACGGCGTACCCCGCATCGCATAGGAGCCGGACGCCCCGCGCTGCGCGGCCCGGATCACAACATCTCTGACACTCATCGAAGTCCTTTCGCAAACACCTTTGTATGCGTAACTCAAAGTATCAGAAACAATTGACGTTTTGGTAAATTCACGGACCGAATCGTGAACTCGCAGGTCAGTGCGTTGTCAGCGCGTTGTGGATGGCCGCGGAGACGGTGGGGTCGCCGATGGCCACGCGGGCGCTGCCGTCGGGATAGGGCTTGGCCTTGATGCCCGCGCGGCGCAGGGTGGTGGCGGGGCCGGGCCCGGGGAGGAAGAGGAAGTTGGCGTGGCTTTCGGGGGTGATGATGCCGTCGGCGTGGAGGGCGGAGCGGAGGCGGTCGCGTTCCTGGTTGATCCGGGTGACGCGGTCGCGGAGTTCGCGCTCGGCGGCGTAGCTGGCGCGCACGGCGGCCACGGCGGCGGTGGGGACGCCGAAGGGAAGTTGCTGGTGACGGACGCGGTCGATGAGCGGCGCGCGGCCCAGGCAGTAGCCGATCCGCAGGCCGGCCAGACCGTACGCCTTCGAGAAGGTGCGCAGGATGAGCAGATTGGGATGTTTGCGCAGCAGGTCGTGGATGTCGAGATGATCGGCGGGGGAGAGGAATTCGACGTACGCCTCGTCGAGCAGGACGGGGATCTTGCGGCCGACCGCGGACAGGAACGAGCGGACCGCGCCCGCGTCGAGCAGCGTGCCGGTCGGATTGTGCGGGCGGCACACCACGACCAGCGCCGTGCGGCGGTTCACCACGCGGCGCAGGGCGGGCAGGTCCTGATTGCCCGCCGCGTCGAGCGGGACGGGGACCAGCGTCATCCCGGTCATCTCCGCCATCACCGGATAGCCGTCGAAAGTCGGTGTGCTGGTGACGAGTTCACCGTCACCGAGGGCGCGCATCACCTGCAGCGCCACGCCGGTGGCACCCGAGCCGACCACCACCTCCTCCGGCCGCACACCGAGATGCTCGGCGATCAGCCGCGGCAGCTGCTCGGGCAGGAACTCCGGATACCGGTTGGCGTGGGTGAGTGTCTCGTGCACCGCCGCGATGACCGAAGGCAGTGGTGGGAAAGGGTTCTCGCTGAGGCTGAGATCGAACCGGGTGCTCCCGGTGGCGAAACGCCGGGAGGGGATGGTGGGTTCGGCGAGCAGGGTCATCGCGCCGCACCCCAGCGCACCGCCGCCGCACCGGCGAAATCGCCCGCGTGCGCGAACGCCGACAGCAGCACCACCGACCCGTTGCGCAACCGGCCCGCCCGGTTCTCGATATCCAAGGTCACCGGAATGCCCGCGGCGAACAGGTTTCCGCACTGGTCGAAGGTGTCGGGGTGCCGTTCGGCGGGCAGTTCCAGCGCGTCGGTCCAGTTGCGCAGGAACAGCCGGTTCGGCTGATTGGTGACGAAGGTGTCGATATCGCGGCCCTTGACCCCGATGTGCTCGCACACCGCCAGCGCCACCTCGGGCACCAGCCGGTTGCCGCGCGCGAACACCTTGGTGATCTTGGATTCGGTGAAACTCACGCACCCCTGCCCCTCGCCGGGCTCCCAGTACTTGCGCGGGCCGTTGGTGGAGAAGTCCATGTCACCGGCGAATTCGGGATAGGTGCGGCATTCGATGTCGAGGATGGGTGCCGAATCGTCCTTGCGCAGCAGGCCGATTCCGCAGCCGTCGCCGGGTACCGGGGCCTGGGCCAGCTTGCGGATCTCGGGCTGGGTGAACACCGGGCCCGCGCAGTTCTGGGTGGCGACGATCAGGGCCGTCTTCGCCTCGCTGGTGGCCATCATCATCCGGGCCAGCGCCATCATGTGCACGAAGGCCGCGCAGCCGCCGTTGTGTACGTCGAGCACGTGGGTGGGATGCGCGCCGAGGCGCCGGGCCAGCTCGGGGCCCGCGCCCAGCACCGGATTGTCGGGGAGCTGGGTGTGGGTGATGATGATGTCGAGCTCGGCGGCCAGGCCGTCACCGTGGCGTTCGCGCAGTGCGGCGAAGGCGTGTTCGGCCAGGTCGACGGCGGTGTCGTCGCGGGAGACGTGGTGGCGTCCGGTCGGCGACCGGAACATCACGTTCTTGGCCATCCGCTCCGAGCGCGAGTATCGGGTGAAGTAATCGGTGGAGACCGGGTCGCCGGGCAGATGGCTCGCGACGTCGACCAGGCTCACTGCGGGCATGTTCACTGCATCCACTCCGGCTTGATCGGCAGCCCGTGGGCGGCACGGTATTCACAGATGGCCTTGAGGTTGTCCAGTTCGAGCTGGTGACCGGCCGAGAACATCTCCCAGAAGTCACCGACCCACACCGGCCGTCCGGGCGGCGCGGTCTCGGGATAGCCGTTCTCGTCGTAGAAGGGGTGGTGACAGTTCACCCACAGCACCACCGAGCCTGGCTTGTCGAACACCACCTGCGCGTCGACCACCCGCATCAGGTAGATCATCCACAGGTGCGCGGACTGGTCCCAGGCGCAGTGGTAGTCCACGGTCATGGCCTCGGGATGGGCGACGGTGCGGGTGTAGCACTTGGTGCTGTCGCCGAGCCGGTCGTAGGACAGCCACAGCCCCGGCTCGTCGGTCTCGGTGAAGCCGCGCAGGCTGTAGGTCCATTCCTCGAGCGAGCGGGTGTCGGCCAGGTACTCGAAGACCTCGCGCGGTGGCGCCGCGATATAGGTCTGCACCGGGCAGTACTCGCCGAAGATCTGGTCGTGCGGGTACACCGACCGCAGCATGTCCATGATGATCGGCGTGGTCGCCTCGCGATCGGAGTTCTCGATCCGCAGCACACCGGGCACCACCTGGTCGGGGATGTCGCTGAGTGCGGGCAGGGCGCTGGTCGTCACGGTGTTCTCCTCGCGGATTCGATGGTCGACAAGAAGGGCTGGAACGGCGGGATTTCGTCGGCGTCGCAAAGGATTTCGAGGAAGGCCGGACCGGTGGTGGCGAAGCCCTGGCGCAGGGCCTCGGTGAGGTCGGCGGGTTGCTCGACGGTGTGGACCTCGAGCCCGGGGAACATGGCGGCGACGCCAGCGCCGATCCGCGCCGGTCGGAAACGGTTGAAGCTGTATCGGTCTCGATAGAAGAGCTGTTCGCGGGTGACGCACATGGCGTGCGCGTTGTTGTTGAAGACCACGAAGGTGATGGGCAGGTCGTATTCGACGGCGGTGTGGATCTCCATGCCGTGCATGAAGAACGCGCCGTCACCGGCGATGACGACGGTGCGATGCGGTCCGTCGCGGCGCGCGAAGGCCGAGCCGATGCCCGCGCCGAAGGCATAGCCCATCCCGCCCATGCCGAGCGCGACCACGAAGCGTCCGCCGTCGGGCACGCGCAGGTGGTGGACCACCGAGGCACCGGTATTGCCCGCGTCGGCGAAGATGTCGGCGCCGGCGGGCAGTGCGGCCTGGAGGGATTCGACGACCGCGCGATAGCGCAGGCCGGGGCCGTCGGACTCGGGGACGGGCAGCGGGGTGGGTTCGCGGGCGGCTGCCGGTGCGGCGGGTCGATCGAGGTGGGGGAGCAGTTCGCGGAGGGTGGTGGCGAGGTCTGTGCTGGTCAGGTGGGTGGACGGCAGATAGGGCGGGAGGGCGCCGATGCTCAGCAGGGGCCGATCGGTCAGGGCGGATTCGAGTCCGGCGCGGGTGGTCACCGGGAGGCGGGTGCCGATGAGCAGGCACGCGCTCGCCGAGGTCAGCGCGTCGAGCAGTTCGGGATGACCCATGCTCCCGGCGACACCGCAGTAGGCGGGGCTGTCGTTCGGGTAGACGTCTTTGGCGTCCGGGGCCAGGCCGATCGAGGCGCCCAGCGCGGTGACGAGCGCGGCCAGTTCGGGGCGGGCGTTGTCGCGGGCGACTTGGTCACCGGCGATGACGACCACCGAGCCCGCCCGCAATCCGGCGACGAAGGCTCCGCCGACGCGGGAGGTCACGATCGCCCTCTGCGCGCGAGCCGCCGGTCCGGCTGTCGCGTGTCCGCCGGTGTCCTCGACCCGGAGTTCGCGCCGGTGGTCGGCTGGGTTTCGCGGCGAGGCACCGTCGTGGGAGGTGGTCGCCATCATGTCGTGCTGCTGAATGTCTTTGGGTAGCAGCAGCACCGAAGGTCCACCCGCCTCGGCGGCAGCGATCGCCTCCGCGAGCTGGGTGGGCAGGGCCGCCGGGTCGGTGACCCGAGCGCAGTAGCGGCTCACCGTCGCGAACAGCGCTCGCGCGTCGATGGATTCGGCCAGTCCGCTCGAATCCTGGAACGCTCCGAGCCCTTCCAGTGCGGTCGGGGCCTGTCCGATCAGCGCGAGCACCGGCACCCGTGACGCGTAGGACTCGGCCAGTCCGGCCACCAGATTCATCGCCCCGCCGCCGGAGGTCGCCGCGACGACGCCGAGTCCGCCGGTGCTGCGGGCGTAGCCGTCGGCCATGGTCGCCGCCGAGAATTCGTGCTTGGCGACGACGCCGGTCATCAGCCCGTCCGCGTCGAAGATCGCGTCGTAGAGGTCTTCGATATTGGCGCCGTCGACACCGAAGAGATGGGTGATGCCCCGCTCGGCCAGCGCCCGTACCAGGTAGTCCACCACTCGGTCCGGCATCGGCACTCCTCCACGCGGCGCGTTCCCGGCGGCCTGCGGGCCGCCTCCAACCGGTACTACGGAGCGCGCGGGACGGGGGTTCATCGGATCGGCGGGAAACTTCCCCTTGTGTGTACGTATACATCTACGTATAGTGAGTTCATGCCCAACAAGACGATCTACGTAGCCGACGACGATCTGCCCCTGTTCCGGCGGGCGCAGGAACTCGTCGGGGGCAATCTGTCCAGCACGGTCGTCACCGCACTGCGCAGGCTGATCCACCTCGAGGAAGGCCGCGAGGCCGGCTTCGAGGAGATCGTGTTGCAGGTGGGGCGCGACGGGGCCCGTCAGGTGCGCTTCCAGGGCTCGCTGCTGGGGGAATGGCAGGAGATGGGCGACGAGCAGGTGCGCAACCTGACCGTCTACCGCAGTCGCAAGGGCAAGCTCGTGCTGCACACCCACACCGCGGCCTGGAGCGACTACCCGACCGGTCCGGCCGCCGGTGACATGAAGGAGTGGAAGTACTGGCGCCGCTTCTTCGGTATCGGCGACCGCGCCTTCGACTGGGGTGACTACGAGTACGAGATCTTCGACGAGGTCACCGCGTTGAAGGGCTGCATCCCCGACAAGCTGTACCGCAAGGTGGCCGACATCGTCGAACACCCGCAGATCGAGGAACTCGACATCTAGCTCCTCGCCGACAACCGCACACCCACCTCACCACCACGCCCCCCGGGGGGGACGTGTCGATAACTCATGCACATATTCGCAGCAATGAATGCAATTCTCTGGAAAGGGACGACCATGGTCAACTCGGCCATCACCGCACGCGGCCTGCGCAAGGCCTACGGCGAGCACACGGTCCTCGACGGTATCGACCTCACCGTCACGGAAGGCACCGTCTTCGCGCTGCTCGGCTCCAACGGCGCGGGCAAGACCACCACCGTGCAGATCCTCACCACGCTGATCCGCGCCGACGGCGGTGAGTGCGCGGTCGGCGGGCACGATGTGACGGCCGACCGGGCGGGGGTGCGCGGGCTCATCGGCGTCACCGGCCAGTTCGCCGCGGTCGACGAGTTGCTGACCGGCCGCGAGAACCTGCACATGATGGGCGATCTGAACCATCTGCCCCGCCGCGCCACCCGCGACCTCGCCACCGAACTGCTGGCCCGCTTCGACCTGGCCGAGGCCGCCGACAAGCCCGCGGGCACCTACTCCGGCGGCATGACCCGCAGGCTCGACCTGGCCATGACGCTGGTCGGCGACCCCCGGGTGATCTTCCTCGACGAGCCCACCACCGGCCTCGACCCGCGCAGCCGCCGGGCCATCTGGGAGATCATCCGCGGCCTGGTCGACGATCTGGGCGTCACCGTCTTCCTCACCACCCAGTACCTCGAGGAGGCCGATCAGCTCGCCGACCGCATCGCGGTGCTCGACCACGGCCGCATCGTCGCCGAAGGCACTGCGGCGGAACTGAAACGGCTCGTCCCCGGCGGCCACATCCGGATCGACTTCGCCGATCACGTCGCCCTGGACGCGGCCCGCCACGCCTTCGGCCGGGCCGCACGCGTGCTCGACGGCGGCGACGGGCTCACCCTCGCCGTGCCCAGCGACGGCGGCGTGCGCTCGCTGCGCGCGGTGCTCGACCGGCTCGATGCCGAGAACCTCGAAGCGGGTGGGGTTTCCGTGCACACCCCGAATCTCGACGATGTCTTCCTCACCCTCACCGGCGCCACCACCGAACAGGAGTCCCTGGCATGAGCGTCCAGACCGCTACCCCGGACAGCGCCTTCGCCGATACCTTGACAATGTTGCGGCGCAACATGATCCACGCGAAGCGTTATCCCAGCATGGTGTTCGGCATCCTGGTCATGCCGACCGTGCTGCTGCTGGTGTTCAACTACGTCTTCGGTGGGGCGCTGGAGAAGTCCTCCGGCGGTGAGTACATCGACTATCTCGCCCCGGGCATGCTGCTGTTGCTGCCCGCGTACATGACCGTGTCGGTGGCCGTGTCCATCGCCACCGACAAGAGCAAGGGCATCGTCAATCGCTTTCGGGTGATGGCGATCTCGCAGTCGGCCATGCTCACCGGGCATGTGCTCGGCGCGCTCGTGCAGGCGCTGGGTGGCATGGCGATGATGACCGGTGTCGCGCTGCTGATCGGGTTCCGGCCCGATGCCGGTCTCGTCGAATGGATCGCGGCCCTCGGCCTGCTCACCCTGGTGACCTTCGCGTTCAGCTGGCTGGCCATCGCCCTCGGCCTGCTCTCGCCCACGCCGGAAAGTGCCAGCAACACACCGTTTCCCATCGTGATGATGCCGTTCCTCGGCAGCGGGCTGGTGTCCACCGACACCATGCCGGTCGGGCTGCGCCAGTTCGCCGAGTACCAGCCGTTCACGCCCATCACCGAGACGCTGCGCGGGCTGCTGATGGGCACCGAGATCGGCGCCAACGGCTGGGTCTCGCTGGGCTGGTGCGCCGTGATCGCCGGGGGCGGCTACTTCTGGTCGAAGTCGATCTTCCGTAAGCAGACCGCCTGATCCTCCGCACCACGAATCCGGCCGCCCACCCCGGGCGGCCGGATTTCGCGTGGTCAGAGCTCGGCGATCAGGACCGTGCGGCCGGAATCGGTCGAGGTGATCTCGACGGATTCGATCGATTCAGGGGCCGCGTCGATGGTGCGTTCGACGGTGAGCTCGGTGCCGGGGCCCGCGGGCCACTGGTCCAGGGCGATGCGCTGGTCACCGGTCGTGACGACCAGGCCGTAGCTCCAGGTGTAGCCGGAACCGTAGGCGCTGGGGGCGTAGCGGCAGGTCATCACCAGGCGGGTGCGCTCGCCGTCGCGCAGGAGTTTCACCTCCGCGCTGATCGGGGTCTGCTCGACGGCGCGCAGCTGCTGGGCGGCCACGATCTGGGCGGTGGACGGGTCCGAGCGGGCCACCGTCATGGTCACCGGCACGGCGATGGCGACCGCGGCCGCCGCGGCCGCCACCGCGCTGCCGATCCCCAGCCACCGGCGGCGCTGCCGCCTGCGCTCGGCGGCCGCGGCGAGTACGGGCAGCAGATCGGGCACTCGCGCGGGCGCGGGTTCGGGGTCGATCATGGCCAGCGCGGTCTCGCGGTCGACCAGGGCGAGCAGGCCCGGCAGCCCGGACAGCTCGGCCACCGCCTCCTGGCAGTGCCCGCAGTCGAGCAGATGGGTCTCGTACTCGCGGCGTTCGGCGGCCCCCAGCGAACCGAGGACATAGGCGGCGTCCCAGGTGCTGTACTCGTCGGCGAGGTCGGTCATCGGTTCGTCACCCCCATCTCCTGTAAGGCCAGGCGCATCGCGCGCATGCCGTAGTGCAGCCGCGACTTCACCGTGCCCGGCGGAATCCCCAGCTCGTCGGCGATCTGCTGCATGCCGAGACCGCGGTAGTAGGCCCGCACGATCACCTCGCGATGATCGGCGCTGAGCGTGCTCAGCGCGTCGGCGACCAGCCAGCCGTCCAGCGCGCGGTCGGACTGATCGGGACTCACCTGCTCGGGCGGGGTGTCGGTGCCGAACTCGCGGCGATGACGGGCGCTGCGGTGCTCGTCGACGGCGAGATTACGGGCCACGGTGAACAGCCACGCGCGCGGGGAGGTCTCGGTCTGTTCCAGGACGGCGGGGCGCTGCCAGGCCCGCAGCAGCGTCTCCTGCACGATGTCCTCGGCGCGGCCGGGATCGCGCACCAGGCCGAGGGTGAAACGCCACAGCGCGGGCGCGTGCTCGGCGTAGAGCGCGCGCATCAGTTCGTCGCGACCGTCGTCCATCGGCGGTCCTGATCACTGCTCGGTGTTCATGGGTCACTCCCTCTGTCGATGGAGTAACGGGATCAGTTGCGTTCGAGTTCAATCGGGTGGGTGGCCAGCAGGGCCAGCGGCAGCGGCTGACGGCGCAGCACCGCGGCCCACAGATCGTGCTGGTCGGTGGCGAGCGGGTCGCCGGGCAGGGCCGAGACCACCACCCAGTCGTCGTTGTCGAGTTCGCCGCCGAGCTGGCCCATCGACCAGCCCGCGTATCCGGCGAAGATGCGCACGCCTTCCACCAGCGGGCCGATCTCGGCCGGATCGGCGTCCAGGTCGACCAGTACCACCCGCCCGTCGACGCGGCGCAGCCCGCGCACATCGGTGATGTCGGCGCCCGCGTGCAGGGTGGCCAGGCACAGCGCGGCATCGCGCTTGACCGGCCCACCGATGTAGAGGTCGGACGGGGCGGCGGCCAGCTCGGCCCAGTCGGGCAGCACATCGATCACCGGGGTCTCGCTCGGCCGGTTCAGCACCACCCCGAGGCTGCCCGCGTCGTTGTGCTCGATCACGTACACGACGGTGCGCCGGAATGTCGGCTCGACCAGGTCGATCGCCGACACGAGCAGATTGCCTGCCCGGACCCCGCGCGCGGGCTGTCCGGGCCGCCGGTCGTCCCCGCGCCCGTCGCGCGTACGCCGTTCGTCCGGGTCGTCTCCGCGTGCCACCGAGTCATCATCGCATTGGACCGGTGGGTCGCGCTTCCCACGGAAGGCCTCGGATCGGGAAAATTTCTCGTCCGGGGTGCCCGTCACCGCGGACGGTAGGGTCGGCTCATGCATGCGCCCGAGGTTCTGCTCGAAGACGACGCCGCCGTGTACGACTACTACCTGCGACATCAGCAGAATCGGTGGAAGGCGCTCGCCTCCTATGCGGTGCTGGCCCGGCGCTACCGTCCGCGCGTGTTCTTCGCCGAAGGTGCCAAGGCGGGCCTGCGGGCGCTGGTGCGCAGCGGACGGCCGGTGATCTACGCGATCAACCACCTGTCCACCAGCGATCCCTACACCGTCGCCGCCACCGCCTGGCGCTCGCCGCTGCGCGGCAAGATCGGGCGGGTGCGGGTGCTGGCCAAGGACGAACTGTTCCTCGATCCCGAACAGCGCCGCAAGGTGGACATGATGGGCGGTATCCCGGTGTTCCGCGGCAAGGACCACGGCATCCGGGCGGTCAACGCGGCGGGCCAGCGGATGATGGACGTCTGCGCGCAGCGCCTGGCCGGCGGTGATCACCTGGCGATCTTCCCGGAGGGCACCTGCAACGACGTCGACCCGGCGGCGGTGCAGTCGATCGGCAGCGGTATCGGCCACATCGCCTTCCGCGCGGCCAAGCTCGACGCGGCACCGGCGCTGGTCGCGCTCGGGATGAGCTACGGGCCGCGCCCCGACCCGAAGGTCGAGCCCAGCGGCCAGGAGGTGGTGTCGGCGGCGGTCTACTTCCGGGCGCCGGTCGCCGAGCTGCCCCAGCGGCCGGGTGACATCGCCCGGTTCGTCAAGGAGGAGTTGCAGCAGGCCGTCGACGGCGCGGTCGCGCGCTATTGAGGCAGACCGAACAGTTCGCGCGAGCGTTGCGGTACCAGCGAGATGTAGCCGGGATGGGTCTGGACGAAATGCAATACCACCGAACACAGCGGCAGCACGCTGAAACCCTCGGCCCTGCTGGCGTCCAGCGCGGCCTGGACCAGCACGTTCGCCAGCCCGCGGCCCTCGAACCGGGGCGCGATCTCGGTGTGCACGAGCGCGCGCTCGGCGCCGGTGTCCTGGTACTCGATATAGCCGGCGGGCTGCCCGTCGGCGGTGAGTTCGAACCGCTCGAGCGCGGCGTTGTTGCGGACCTCGGTCGCCATGGGTCGAAACTACCCCGCCGGCCGGTCCCGGAATGCGTATGGCGGGTTTCGGTCCGAGCCCGGACAATGGCCAGATGACCATCGGACCGCGCGTGGTGCTCGCCCCGGACAAGTTCAAGGGTTCCCTCACCGCCGCCGAGGTCGCCGACGCGCTGGCGACCGGAATCAGCAGGCGCAGGCCACTCGCCGACGTGCGCCGGGTGCCGGTGGCCGACGGCGGTGACGGCATGGTCGACGCGTTCGTCGCCGGGGGCTGGCAGGCCGTGCCGGTGGCCGCGCCGGGACCCACCGGCGAACCGTCCAGGGCGGTCTACGCCCGTCACGGTGACATCGCGGTCGTCGAGCTGGCCGCCGCGGTCGGTCTGGTGAAACTGCCAGGGGGCAGGCTCGATCCGCTCGGTGCCGACACCTTCGGGCTCGGCGTGGTGGTCGCGCACGCGCTCGACCACGGCGCCCGCGACATCGTGCTCGGCCTGGGCGGCAGCGCGTCGACCGACGGCGGCGCGGGCTTCCTGCGCGCGCTGGGCCTGCGCCTGCTCGACGGCGGCGGCAACGAATTGGGTGTGCGCGCAGCGGGTTCCAATGTGTCGGCCCTGCTGGCCGAGGTGCGCAGGGTGGACCGGGCCGGGCTGCATCCGGCCATCGCGCAGGCGAGCTTCACGCTGGCCTGTGATGTCGACAATCCGCTGCTCGGCCCGGCCGGTGCCGTCGCGGTGTACGCGCCGCAGAAGGGCGCGAGCCCGAAACAGATGCTGGAACTGGAAGCGGCCTTGACGAATTGGGCCGCGGTCCTGGGCACCGGCTATGCCGAGATCTCCGGCGCGGGCGCCGCGGGCGGTACCGGATTCGGGGCGCTGGCGGTGCTCGGCGCGCAGGTGCGCAGCGGGATCGACGTGGTGCTCGAGCTGCTCGAGTTCCACGCGCTGGTGGACGGCGCGGCGCTGGTGGTCACCGGGGAGGGGTCGCTGGATCACCAGAGCATGCACGGCAAGGCGCCGGTCGGGGTTGGCGCGGCGGCCAAGGCCGCCGGGGTGCCGGTGGTGGCGGCGGTCGGGCGAACCCTGTTGTCGCCCGGGGAGATTCGTGCCGCGGGTTTCCGGCGCTGCTATCCGCTCAGCGATCTGGAGTCCGATCCGGCGCGTTCGATGGCCGAGGCGGTGCCGCTGCTCGAGCGCATCGGCGAGCGCATCGCCATGGAGTACCTCTAGGTCATGAGGCGACCCGGCCGACCAGTTCGGCCCGGTGCTCGTTGCCCCAGGTCTCGAGTGCGGCCAGGGCGTCGCGCAGCGTCTCGCCGAGCGCGGTGAGCGAGTACTCGACCCGGGGCGGGATCTCGGCGTAGATCTCGCGGTGCACCACGCCCGCGGCCTCGAGCTGGCGCAGGTTCTCGGTGAGTACCTTCTCGCTCACCCCGTCGAGCAGCCTGCGGATCTGCCCGAACCGCTGCGGGCCCTCGCCGAGCACCCACATGAGGTGCATCTTCCATTTGCCGCCGACCACATCGATGGCCAGGCTCATGCCACAGATGTCGTGATCTGGATCACTGTTCATGTCCCGCGCACCTCTCCCGACCGTATTTCGGACCTCCAGGTAAGCAACCACACTTCCACGTGCGGTCTTCCCGGCCTCGCCCCGGCCGAGCACCATGGGTTCCGGCGCCGAAAGAATCCAGCTTCGAGAAATGAAGGGGCAGAGAATGTCCGAGCAGAAATCCGTGTCCGTCCTCGGTCTGGGGCCCATGGGGCAGGCCATGGTGCGCGCATTCCTCGCGGCAGGTGTCGAGGTGACGGTGTGGAACCGCAGCACCGCCAAGGTCGACGCCATGGTCGAACTGGGCGCGAAGCGGGCCGCCACGGTCGCCGAGGCGCTGGCCGCCAACGAGGTGTCGGTACTGAGCCTGACCCACTACGCCGCCATGTACGACGTGCTCGGCCAGGCGCCGGAAGCGTTGGCGGGCAAGGTGATCGCCAACCTGTCCTCGGATTCACCGGAGCAGGCCCGCAAGGGCGCGGCGTGGGTGCGCGAGCGCGGCGCGCAGTTCCTCTCCGGCGGGGTCATGTCGGCCGGCGACAATATCGCCCACCCCGCGTCCTACATCTTCTACAGCGGCCCGCGGGAGGTGTTCGACGCGCACGCCGAGCTGCTGCGCCCGCTCAGCCCACAGGAATACCTCGGCGCCGACGACGGCCTGGCCCAGATCTACTACCAGGCGCTGCTGACCGTCTTCCACCCCTGGCTGCTGGCCTTCGACCAGGCACTGGCCGTGATCGCCCGCTCCGGCCACGACATCGACCAGTTCATCCCCTTCGCGGTGCGCTCCAGCGACGCCTACCCCTACTTCATGCAGGAGTTCGCCACCGCCAACCAGAACGGCGGCTGGGCCGACCTGGCGAGCCTGAAGATGATGGACGCCGGCGCCCAGCACATCATCGACGCCAGCGAGGAGGTCGGCGTCGACGCCACCTTCTCCCACCTGGCCCAGAGCTACTGGCGCAAGGCCGTCGCCGCCAGCGAGGCCACGGGCAAGCCGGTATCCACCTTTGAATTGATCAGGGGCACAGCGTGATCCACGCGCGACACCGTCCGGCACCGAGGGGTGCCGGACGGTGGGGTCACGCGGTGCCGGTGCCGAGGCGGGGGAACGGTTCGGTGGCGAACACCACCTCCACCGCCACCTCGAAGTAGGCCGCGATCCGCAGCGCCAGGTGCAGGCTGGGGCTGTATTCGCCGCGCTCGAGGTAGCCGACGGTCTGGTAGTGCACGCCCAGCGCCTCGGCGAGGTCGCGTCGCGAGATGCCGCGCTCGGCACGCAACATCGCGATGCGGTTGTAGATGACCTCAGAAGGCACGCTGCATCGCCTTTTCCCTTCGTTGTGCCATAACGGCGCCGGACTCGTGTTCGGCCATGCGCCGCAGCACGATCGGCGCCACCAGCAAGCCGATCACGGCCCAGACACCGAGTACCGCGGCGGTTTCCAGGTGCCGCCAGGACTGGTCGATCTCCACGGCGACGGCCTCGCCGGGCAGCAGGGCCGAGCGCATGCCCAGGCCGAGCCAGTACATCGGGAACACCTGACCCACCACCTGCAACCAGCCCGGCAGCGCCGTGATCGGGTAGAAGATGCCGGAGATGGCGACCAGGCCCATCAGCGGCATGGTCAGCAGGAAGGCGGTGCGGGTGTCGAGCAGGCTGCCCAGGATCGCGCCGACGGGCAGCACGGCCAGCATGCCCAGCGCCAGCACCCACACGAAGGTCGCCAACGCGCCCGCCCCGCTCAGCGAGGACCCTCCGATGATCAGCATGCCCACACCGAGCACGATAACGACCTGGGCGACCAGGGTCCCCGAGCTGGACACCATCTTGCCGACGACATAGGCGCTCATGCCCTTGGGCACCGCCTTGGCGCGCAGCAGCGTGCCGTCCTCCCGGTCGAGCACCAGCACGTTGATCACGGCGTACATGCCGTTGAAGGCGATGATCGCGCCCAGCAGGCCGGGCAGCGCGAGCTCGGCGATCGACAGCTCGCCGCCGTCGTAGTCGCGGTTGCGCAGCAGGTACAGCACGCCGAGCGTGATCGCGGGGGTGAGGAACTGGCCGATCAGGTCGGGCGCGTTGGTGAACGCCTGCCGCAGTTCGATCAGGCCCCGCTGGATACCTGGCTTGCTCATCGGGTGACCTCCGCGAGAGTGTGGACGGGCGCGCTGTCCTCGCCGGATTCCGCGCGCCGGACCAGGGTCATGTAGGTGTCCTCCAGCGAGGCGCGGCGCACCTCGAGATCGGCGATGGCCTCACCGTGCTGCTTGAACAGCTCGTGCACGAACTTGGTGGACTCGGTGGTGGTGTGCACGAAACGCTGGTCGTCGATCGTCCAGCTCACCTGCGCCTCCCCGGCGATGGAGCGTGACAGTTCGTCGGGGGAGCCGTCGGCGATGATGCGGCCACCGGCCAGGATGAGAATCCGGTCGGCGAGCTTCTCGGCCTCGTCCAGGTCGTGGGTGGTGAGCAGGACGGTGGTGTCCTCCAGGTCGGCCAGCCGGTGCACCAGGTCGTGGAAGTCGCGGCGGGCGGCCGGGTCGAAACCGGCGGTCGGCTCGTCCATGAACAGCAGATCGGGCTTGCCGACGACACCGATCGCCACATCCAGCTTGCGGCGCTGGCCGCCGGACAGGGTGGCGATCTTGGCCCCCGCCTGCTCGGTGAGCCCGACCAGGGCCAGCAGCTGGTCGATCTCCCAGGGCCGCTCGTAGTAGGAACCGAGATGCGAGAGCAGCTCGCGCACCCGCCATTTGGCGTGGTCACGCCAGGATTGCAGCACCACGCCGATGCGGGCGCGCCATTGCTCGTCACCGTGTTCGGGATCGGCCCCCAGCACGTCGACCCGGCCGGCCGACCTCCTGCGGAACCCCTCGAGGATCTCGATCGTGGTGGTCTTGCCCGCGCCGTTGGGCCCGAGCATGACGAGCACTTCGCCGCGGTGCGCCTGGAATGTCACCTCGTGCAGCACGTCGGTGTCGCCGTAGCGCATCTGCAATCGCCGGACGTCGAGAACGACGCCGTTCTTCGAAGTCATGATTCCTCCCAGTCATCGACCTTCGATGATATGTAGCATAAGTACTACATTCCATCGCGGCAATACTTCGGCGAAATCCGGCATATCGGAAAACGAGAGCACTGCTCTTGACAATGGCCCCCTGGGGCGCGCATGCTTGTGCTCAACAGAGAGCAGTGCTCACAGTTCAGGAGTGATCAGCATGGACAACGCCACCCGCTACCTCGGCCCCACCGGAATCGACCCGATCATGACCAAGGTCGTCAACTGGCTGCCCCGCCTGGGCATCAGCGTCGCGGGCGGCAGGCTGCTCGCCGTGCGCGGCCGCAAGAGCGGGCAGTGGCGCACCACCATGGTCAACCTGATGACCGCCGCCGACGGCGAGCGCTACCTGGTCGCCCCGCGCGGGCACACCCAGTGGGTGCGCAACCTGCGCGCCGCGGGCACCGGCGAACTGCGCCTCGGCCGCAGGATCGAACCCTTCACCGGCGTCGAGATCGCCGACGCCGACAAGGTTCCGCTGCTGCGCCTCTACCTGGAGAAGTGGGGCTGGGAGGTCGGCCGCTTCTTCGAAGGACTCGACAAGAACGCGACCGACGACGAATTGGCCGCTATCGCACCGGGATTCCCGGTCTTCCGCGTGGCCTAGGGCTGCGCGAGAAACTCGATCGCCGCCGCGTAGCCCTGGATACCCATCCCGGCGACGACCGCGGTGGCGATGGGGGAGATGAAGGAGTGGTGCCGGAACTCCTCGCGCGCATGCACATTGCTGATGTGCACCTCCACGATCGGCACCTCCGGGATCACCAGCGCGTCGCGCAACGCGACCGAGGTGTGGGTGAGCCCGCCGGGATTGATCACGATGGCCGCCACCGCGCCCCGCGCCGCGTGGATCCGGTCGATCAGCGCGCCTTCGTGATTGGACTGGAAGGCCACCACCTCGCGCCCGAACTTCGCGGCGGTGCGCTCACACAGCGCGACCACGTCGTCGAGGGTGTCGGACCCGTACACCTCCGGCTGCCGGGTACCGAGCATGTTCAGGTTCGGCCCGTTGAGCACGAGAATCGGGTCGGCCGGCTCGGTATCCATGCAGGCCACTCTAGGTCACAACCCGGTCGGCCCCTCGGCACGCAGGTCGTCGACCTTGCGCATGGCATCGCGGAGTTCGGCGAGCCAGCTCTCGGCGTGCTTGCCCGCCAGTTTCACCGTCCAGGCCAGGGCGTCGGCGCGGGAGCGGGCCACGCCCGCGTCGATCAGGGTGTCGAGCACCTGGCGTTCGGGCTGGCGCAGGCGCGTCATCACCGGGACCGCCAAGTGGGTGAACAGGATTCGCTTGCCGTCCAGGTTCACACCCCAGGCGACGCTGCGGCCGTAACGGCGGCGGGCCTCGTCGGCGATCTGCATGCGGGCCGGGCGGGTCGACTCGCGCCAGCGGGCCAGCGCGCCCTCCCTGGTCGCCGCGGAGGCGCCGTCGGGTCGCGGGAGCTCGCCGACCACCACGATCTCGTCGCGGTCGATCTCGAGCTCCGGCGGGCCGGTGAACCAGTCGTCGGGCAATCGTCCGGCGAACCAGTCCGCGGCGTCGGCCGGGTCCGGCAGATCGGCTTGCTGCCAGCCGCCGGGGCGGCCGAATCCGCGGTCGCGATGGCTGTCGCCCATGGCGATCACCTGCTCTCGGTATTGCGTCTGTAACGGTGATTACAAGATTACGCCGTATCGGAACCGCGGGATTGCGCTCTGCGAGAACGGCCCGGGAATCGCGGCCGGTCCGGTGACCGCGGGCGGTTGGCTGTCGGTGGGTGTGGGTACCCTCGGCTTGAATCGCCGGACAAATGCGAGATCCGCACAACTGGGCGCGCCCGCCGGTACGGTTAGCGCGCCAGATGTTGCCACTGGCTGGGCGAGGTTCGAAATGTAGTCCTCATCGGGCGAGATTTCGGGCACAATCGAGGTGCTGAGGTCTAGTAGCGTCCCGTGTTACCGGGGCATCGGAGACGGGTCAACTTCCGGTACGGTGGATTTGTTACCGGAGTGGCAAGAGTGAAGAGTGGGCGATATGGATGTGTGGGGATCCCGCCGCTTTCGCGTCCGGGGCGCAATGGCGATCGCGGGGGTTGCGACCCTCGCCCTCGCGGTGTGCTCGTGCGGAGTGGGTGGGAAGCCGAGCGAGGCGGAGACGGTTGTCCAGCGGTTCACCGATCTGCTCGACGACCATGACTACACCAAGGCCGCCGACCTGACGTCCTATCCCGCCGCCGCGTCCGCAACCATGAAGCAAATGTTCGAGGGTCTGGAGTCGGGCACCGTCGACTACGAGAAGACCCAGGTCATCGACCTCGACGCGCAGTCGGCCATCTTCAGCATGGATGTGGGCTGGAACTTCGGGGAGCGCAAGGACTGGACCTACACACTCCAGGGCACCGTCCGCAAGCTCGCCATCGGCTGGCGCATCTCCTGGGACCCGGCGGTGATCATGCCGCAGCTGGCCGACAACCGCACCGTCAAGCTCGTGCGCACCACGGCCAAGCCGCCGCCGAAGGTCGTCGACCTGGCCGGTGAGCCGCTGATGACCGAGCAGACCATCAATGTCATCAAGATCGACCCGAGCCGCACCGGCGACCTGGTGGGATCGACGAACGCGCTGGCCGACGCCATCGAGCCGGTCGCACCGCTGATCACCGGTCCCGCGCTCATGCAGAAGCTGGCCGCCTCGCAGGGGCAGCCGGTCGTCGCGGTGAACCTGCGCGAAGGCGATTTCGCGATCCTGGAGCCGCGCATGGCCAAGGTGCCCGGCGTGGTGATGGAGAAGCAGCCGAAGCTGATCTCGGCCGACCGCCGGACCTGGTCGCCCATGCTCGACGCGCTCGCCAAGGTGTGGCAGTCCAGCCTCGAGGCCACCGCGGGCTGGGGTGTGCAGATCTTCGAAGCCGACGGCAAGTTCGTCAACCAGGTCGCGGGCTACCAGGGCCCGGCCGGTCCGGACATCGCCGCCACCATGGACCAGCGCTTGCAGCGTGCCGCCGAGGACGCCGTGGTCAGCGTGGGCACGCCCGCGAGTGTGGTGGCGATCCAGCCGTCCACCGGCGCGGTCGTCGCCGTCGCGCAGAACTCCTACGCCACGGAGAAGGGGCCCATCGCCTTCACCGGGCTGTACCCGGCGGGCGGCACCATGGACCTGTTCCGTGCCGTCGCGGCCGCGAAGCTGAAGAAGGCGCCGCAGGACGTCACCGAGCAGGAAGCCGCCGACGCGGCGACCTCGCTCGGCGTCGGCGTCGACTTCAAGGTGCCCGGCCTCGACGAGGTCACCGGGCGGATCAGCGCGCCCGGCCGCAATACCGAGCAGGTGCGTCAGGGCGCGGGCTCGGACGCGGTGCTGGCCAGCCCGTTCGGGATGGCGATCGCCGCGGCCGCGATCTCGCGTGGCTCGGTGGTGCCGCCGATGATCGAAGCGGGTCATCCGAGCACCACCGACACTCCGATCCCCGCGCTCGAACAGCCCGCCGTCGACCGGCTGCGCGCCATGATGCAGGAGGGCATCGGCAAGCCGGAAACGGCGGCGCTGCGCGGGTTCCGCGATGTCACCGCGTTCGCGGCGACCGGCGGCAACGACGGCTGGCTGCTGGCCACCATGGGCGATCTGGTCTTCGCTGTGCACATCGCCGATGTCGACAGCGGCGACGCCACTTCACGCCTGGCCTCGGTCCTGCTGAAGTCGCTGGCGACCCCGGAGCCCTGAGCCCCCGCGTCGGCGGCATGCACACTGGTCAGTGGGTATCGACCCGATCTCGATCTAGATCAACAACGGTTACGCTGCTCGGGTGAAGAGATTCGCGCCGTTCATCGTCGATGCTGTGTTGGTGATCGTCTTCTGCGCGATCGGGAGGCGCAGTCACGACGAGGCGGTGCTGGCCGGGCTGCTGAAGACGGTGTGGCCCTTCGGGATCGGGTTGCTCCTCGGCTGGGCGGTCGCGATGTTCCTGGCGCGTGATTCGCGCTTCGACGCGACCAGCCTGTGGCCGGGCGGGATCGTCATCTGGGCGTGCACCCTCGTCGGCGGGATGGCGTTGCGCGCGGTCAGCGGGCAGGGCGTGGCGGTGAGCTTCGTCATCGTCGCCGCCTGCGTGCTCGCGCTGTTCCTGCTCGGCTGGCGTGCGGCCATCACCGCGCTGCGCTAGATCTTGCGCTGCTGTTTGAACTCGGCCTCGAGGGCTTCGTCGTCGGCGTGCGGCGTGCGGAACAGGAACGCGAACACGATCCAGCCGACGATCGCCACCAGGATGAAACTCACCAGCCGGTAGATGAACGCGGCCGCCACCGCCTGCGAGGCGGGCAGGCCCGCGCCCGCGGTGAGACCGTAGATGAGGGTGGCGTCCACGTAGACGATGCCGCCGGGCGCGAACGGGATCGACCCAACCGCCTTGCCCGCGGCGAACGCGATCAGCAGCCCGGACAGTTTCGGGTCGGCGCCGATGGCGAAACAGGCCGCGCCGAGACAGGCCACGTCGGCGAAGCGGTGCACCAGCGCCCACACCCCGACCAGGCCCGCGTCCTTCTTGCCCAGATCCACCGACTCGAGCTGGGCCCTGATCTCGGCCAGCTTGGCGATGCCGTGGTCGGCGGGCTTCTTGCGCATCCGGTTGACCCGCGCGAGGACCCGGCGCAGCAGCGCCTCGAGCGTGCCGGGATGCCGGGCCAGATAGTTGCCGACGAACAGCACCACGGCCAGCGCCACCAGCGACGCGATCAGATTGAACCCGATCCGGTTGCCGACCAGCGCGGCCCCGGCGATACCGAGCAGCGCCAGCCCCGCGGTGGCCACCACGCCGGAGAACACCAGCTGCCACGACGCGACGATCGGGCTGGCACCCCAGCGACGGGTCTGGCGGTAGGTGAAGGCGGTGGAGAACACCTGGCCCGCGGGCAGCGTCAGCGACATGGCCGTGGCGCCGTAGACCACCGAGACCGACTTGCGCTGGCTGACATCCACCCCGCCCGCGTGCAGCAGCTGCTTCTGCACCCGCCCGAAACCACTCATCGACACGGCCTGCAGTGCGATACACAGCACCAGCCAGCCCCAGTGCATCTCGGTGAGCGTGCGCCACGACTCGTGTAGCCGCGGCCAGAGATAGGCCCCCTCGCCGACGAGTAGCGCCAGCAGCGCCACCCCGAGCACCCACTTCACCCACCAGAACCGTCGGCGCCCGGCTGCGGGCAGGGCGGGTTCGCCCGCTAGGTCGCCGTCGGCCGTCACGATCTCAGCCTAACGAACGAACCTGTTCTCCCGGCACTACATCGAGCCCGGGGGTCGAGCTCTTCGGCCAGGCCAGGCGGGTTTTTCTGCGTCTGCCACGCAGCTGGACCTCGTCGCCGGTCTCCCAATGGTCTTGCTCGCTTTCGTCGGCGAAGTACAGCGCGCTGCCCGAAGCGAGGACGCGGCCGGGATGATCTTTGGCCAGTTCGGTGAGTCGCGACGCCTCGTTGACGGGGTCGCCGATCACGGTGTATTCGAAGCGGTTCGCGGCGCCGATATTGCCCGCGACGGCCAGTCCGGCCGACACGCCGATGCCGACATCGAGGCTGGTCACCTCGCGCAGGGCCTCGCGCAGATCGCGGGCGGCGGCCAAGGCGGCGCCGGGCGCGTCGGGGCGGTCGAGCGGGGCGCCGAAGATCGCCAGCGCCGCGTCGCCGACGAACTTGTTGACGAAGCCGTGGTGGCTGTCGATCACGTCGACCACCACCCGGAAGAACTCGTTGAGCAGGCTGACGACCTCGGTCGGCGGGCGTTCGGCCGCCGCCGCGGTGGAGCCGACCATGTCGACGAACAGCACCGCGACGAACCGGGTCTCACCGCCCAGTTCGGTGCCGTAGTCCAGCGCCCGCTGCGCCACGTCCTCGCCGACGTGCTGACCGAACAGTTCCTGCAGCTTGCGACGCTTGGCCGCCTCCTCCATCATCCGGTTGAAGCCCACCTGCAACAGCCCGATCTCGGAGCCGTCGTAGACCTCCACCTGCACGTCGCGCGCGCCGCCCTGCACCCGGTTGATGGCCTGGGACAGCTGCCGTACCGGGTCGGAGATGGAGGAACCGGTCAGCATCGACAGCGCCAGCGCCTGCAGGATCACCACACCGCACAGCAGCAGGATCGAGATGGCCAGCGAGTTGGCCGAGAATTTCACGTCGGAGGAGATCTGGGTGACGCACAGCAGCACGATCGCGATGGTCGGCGCGAAGGTGCCCATGCCCCAGGTCATCGCCATCCGGGTGCCGACGCCGGGCGTCAGCGTGTGGTCGAAGGTGCCCTCGGTGAGCGCCTCGGCGGCCACCGGGCGCAGGATGCGCTCGCCGAGCATGTAGGTGAAGCCGAACACGATGGTCGCGGCCATACACTCGGTGACGATCACCGCCCCGCCCAGCTCGGGCGATTCGGCGATGATCAGCCCGGCCAGGATGCCGCCGCCGATGATCCACAGCACCAGGTGCACGATCGACTGGCGCAGCGGCACGTGCAGCGCCGCCATCTGCTCGCGCCTGCTCGGCGGGCCCCCGCGCATCTGCCAGCGCATGACCGGCCGCAGCATCAGCGCGGCGGCGACGATACTGAGAATCGCCGCGATCCCGAAGACCAGCACCGGCGCCAGCAGCCCCGTCTGGCGCACCCCGGTCGGATCTCCCTCGGGCACCGGCAGCCCGTACTGGATGAACGCCCACACGAGTACCGCGCCGAACGCGTTGGCCAGCAGTATCGACGTCAGATACAGCGGCCAGCGCGTTCGCATGGTCTGTTTGACCGCTTCCAGTGGCGCCGACACGACCACCAATCTAGCGTTCGGACCGATAGGCTCTCTCGAGTGACCGACCAGAAGGCAGATTCCGCGACCGCGTCGGCGCTGTGGCGTGCCGATGCCGAGGCCGTTCATCCGCTGGTCCGGAAAGCGGCTGCCTGGAGCTGGCGGTTGCTGGTCATCTTCGCGGCATTGCTCGCGGTGGGGATGCTGGTACAGAAGTTCGCGACCGTGGTGATTCCGCTGGCGATCGCGCTGCTGGCGGCCGCGCTGCTGGCGCCGCTGGTGGACTGGATGCAGCGGGTGGGGATTCCGCGCGGGCTGGGCGTGTTCGTGGCGCTGGTCGGCTCGATCGGGCTGCTCGCCGGGATCATGACCTTCGTCGTGGAGCAGTTCGTCGACGGTGTGCCGGGGCTGTCCAACGAGGTCACCAACAGCGTCCACAAGGTGCAGGACTGGCTGATCAACGGCCCGCCGCACCTGAGCGATCAGCAGATCCGCAGCGCGGGCGACACCATCGTGCGCACCATCCAGGACAACCGCGAGAGCCTGACCAGCGGCGCGCTCACCACCGCCACCGTCATCGGGCACATCCTCACCGGCGCGTTCCTGATCCTGTTCATCCTGATCTTCTTCCTCTACGGCGGCGACCAGATCTGGCATTTCGTCACCCGGATCATCCCCACCGCGCACCGGGACAAGGTCCGCACCGCCGGGGAACTGGGCTTCGGCACGCTGGTCGGGTTCGTGCGCGCCACCGTCGTGGTGGCCGCGGTCGACGCCATCGGCATCGGCGCCGGATTGGCGATATTGCACGTGCCGCTGGCGCTACCGCTGGCCTCGCTGGTGTTCATCAGCGCGTTCATCCCGATCATCGGCGCGTTCTTCGCCGGGTTCGTCGCGGTGTTCATCGCGCTGGTCACCAAGGGCCTGGTGACGGCGCTGATCGTGCTCGGCATCATCATCGCGGTGATGCAGCTGGAAGGCCATGTGCTGCAACCGCTGCTGCTGGGCCGGGCGGTGAGCATCCATCCGCTGGCCGTGGTGCTGGCGATCGCCGCGGGCCTGGTCGTCGGCGGGATCGCGGGCGCGCTGCTGGCGGTGCCACTGATCGCGGTGGGCAACACCGCGATCCGGTATCTGCTCGCCGACAGCCCGGAGGAGGTCTACGGCGAGTTGGCCGGCGGCGAGGACCGGCGATTGTTCTCGGCCGAGCCGGACAAACCCGAGCCCGGCCGATTCGACGTCTACCGCACCCTGCGCAAGGACGAAGAGCGCGAGTCCGGCGATGCGGACCCACACAGCTGAGCTGAGCAGTGCCGACGCGGCGACCGCGCCCCTGTGGCGGGCCGCCCAGGCTTTCCGTCTGGTCACGCTGCTGTACGCGGTCGGCCAGCAGATCGCCTCGGTGCCGTACTACCAGCACCCGCGGCTGAGCTGGGTGCTGATCGCGCTGATGGCGATCTGGTCGGGGGTCTCGGCGCTGCTGTTGTCGCAGTGGTACTTCCCCGAGGCGACCGGCCGGATTCGTGGGTGGGTGGTCTTCGGCGATCAGGTGGTGACGGTCCTGCTCATCGCCTCCACCCGGCTGGTCGCCGATTACGGCTGGTACCACGGACATCAGACGCTGCCGACCACGCTGTGGATCGCCAACGCGGTGATCTCGATGGCCATCCTGCGCGGACCGGTCGCGGGAGTGCTCGCGGGGCTGGGTATGTCGGCCGTGGTCGTGACCGTGCGTGAGCAGTGGGGCCAGGACGTGTGGGGCGACGCCACCGCGCCGGTGCTGGTCTCGGTCGGCCTGGCACTGGGCCTGGCGGCCAATACCGCGCGCCGGGCCCAGCGCCAGCTCGAACAGGCACTGCGGATGACGGCCGCGGCCGAGGAACGCGAACGCCTCGCCCGCGAAGTGCACGACGGGGTGTTGCAGGTGCTCGCGTTCATCAAGCGGCGCGGTGGTGAGATCGGCGGTCCCGCGGCCGAACTCGCGCAGCGCGCCGGCGAACAGGAAGTGGCGCTGCGGGTCCTGATCTCGGAGCAGGGCGCGCGGCCCGATTCCGGTGCCGCCGAGGTGGACGTGCGACCGCTGCTCACCGTGCAGGCCACGCCCGCGGTGTCGGTGGCCACGCCCGGCGAGCCGGTGCCGATCGGCCGCGCCGCCGCCCAGGAGATCGCCGCCGCCGTGCGCACCGCGCTGTCGAATGTCGAGCTGCACGCCGGACCCGGCGCGAAAGCCTATGTGCTGCTGGAGGACACCGGTGACATGCTGGTGGTGAGCGTGCGCGACGACGGCGTCGGGATTCCGGCCGGGCGGCTGTCGGCCGCCGAAGCCGAAGGGCGGATGGGGGTTTCGCGGTCCATCGTCGGCCGGATCGCCGCGCTCGGTGGCACCGCCGAACTGCTCACCGAGGGCGAGGAGTTCGGCACCGAATGGGAATTCCGCATTCCGCGCCGTCCGGCGCGCCGAGAGGAGGGCAGATGACCGACGCGGTGATCACCGTGATGGTGGTCGACGATCATCCGATGTGGCGCGAGGGCGTGTCGCGCGACCTCGCCGAAGCGGGTTTCGCGGTGCCCGCCACCGCCGACGGGGTCGGCACCGCCACGCGCCGGGCGGCGGCCGTCCAGCCGGACGTGGTGCTGATGGACATGCAGCTCACCGACGGCAACGGCGCCACCGCCACGGCCGAGGTCCTGCGTGTGTCGCCGGCCAGCCGCGTGCTGGTGCTCTCGGCCTCGGCCGAACGCGACGACGTGCTCGACGCGATCAAGGCCGGGGCCAGCGGATACCTGGTCAAGAGCGCGTCGGCGGCCGAGCTGATCGAGGCGGTGCGCGCCACCGCGGCCGGGCAGCCGGTGTTCACACCCGGACTGGCCGGGCTGGTCCTCGGCGAATACCGCCGGATGGCGACCGCGCCCGCCGCCGCCGACGAACCGCACCGGCCCTCGCTGACCGAGCGCGAGACCGAGGTGCTGCGGATGGTGGCCAAGGGCCTCTCGGCCAAGCAGATCGCGGCGCGGCTGAATCTGTCGCATCGGACGGTGGAGAACCATGTGCAGGCCACGCTGCGCAAATTGCAGCTGGCCAACCGGGTGGAGTTGACCCGCTATGCGATCGAACAGGGTCTGGAATAGGGGTTTGCCCTGATGTGCCGGGGCCCGCTTCGTCGCTACCCTCGATGACATGGGCGGTCCCGAATCCCTCTCCGTACCCGGCGCCTCGACGGCCGGTTCCGTCGGCGACCGGGACCTGCGCGTCTCCGACGCCGAACGCGAACACGTCGGCCAGCTGCTGCAACGCGCGGTCGGGCTCGGCATGCTCTCGCTCGGCGAGTTCACCGAACGGATGGACACCGCGCTCGCCGCCAGGACCCGCGGCGAACTCAACGCGGTGCTGGTCGACCTGCCCGGAATGCGGGTGGCAGGCGCGCCGCAACCCGCCGCCATGCCCCGCCCGAAGCACGTCCCGGTGCCGCCGGGCGGCTCGAACCCCACGCTGATCCGCAGCAGGCTCTCCGGCGTGCACCGGCGCGGCCCCTGGCAGGTGCCCCCGGTACTGCACCTCAACAACCTCATGTCCGGGGTCACCCTGGACTTCACCGAGGCCGTCATGGAGACCCAGATCGTCGAGATCCAGGTCGACGACTACTGCACCGGCCTGACCCTGCTGGTCCCCGCCGCCGCCACCGTCGACCTCAACGGCCTCGACCTCATCGGCTCCAGCGCCAACAACAAGGTCCGCACCGGCCCACCCATCGGCCCCCTGCACCTGGTCGTGCACGGCCGCATCCGCTTCGGCTCCGTCACCGCGAAATACCCGCTGATGGTCCAGTGGCGCCGCTTCCTCGGCGCCTGACCACCACTTTCAGGTAGGAACCTGCCCCCACCCAGGGGTTTCTACTCATGTCCCGCGCCCACCCCGCGCCGACGATGAACACATGAGCCGCACCACCATCGACCCCGCCCTCATCGCCCGCCTCTCCGCCGACTTCACCTCCCTCGGCGCCCACATGGGGCGATTGGGTGGTGACCTGGATGTGCTGCGCGGGCAGTTGGAACAGCTCGACTCCTCCGCCTCAGACCTCGCACCGCGTGCCGAACTCGCGGAGCGCGGGGATTCGTCGGACAGCGATGCGGTCGGTGCGGCACCGGGACATGATGCCCGGTCTGCGGATACATCGGCCGTGCCGGGGGATGGGCTGTCGGCGTCGGGTCGGCCGATGTCGGCCGGTGCGGATGCTTCGGCCATGGCCGCTCCGGCCGGGGAGCGGGCGGGGGAGTCGAGGCTGGAGGCTCCGGCGACGGATAGGCCGGAGTCGGCTGGCGTCAGTGGTGAGGTGTTGGGGGAGCCTCAGGCGGTCGAGCAGGGTGCTGCTGTGAGCCCGACGACGGGGGTCGGGGATGTGTCTGTCCGTGGGGCGGCGGCAGAGGTCGCGGAAACGGCGCAGGGTTCGTCACGGGACGAGGCGTCGAATCAAGCTGGGCGGCAACGGGGTACGGCGTCGGGATGGTCTCGGACTGGTGGGCCTGCTGTGGTCGAGGGTCGGGGTGGCTCGCCCGATGGCGGGTCTGCTGTGTCGGGGTGGCATGGAGTGCCTGGGGTTGGTGGGCCTGTGGCGCCGGGGCTGCCGGGTGGTGTGCCCGGGGTCGGCGATCCTGCCGTGCCAGGGCGGCCGACTGACGTTCCCGGGGTCGGTGGGCCTGCGGCGCCGGGGCTGTCGGGTGGTGCGCCCAGCGCGAGGGCGGCTGGGGTCGGTGGGCCAGTGGCGCCGGGGTGGCCCCATCGTGGGTGGCCGGCGGGGGCGCCGGGCGGGGTACCGGTGCGCGGGGGTGCGTGGGGGCCGCCGCCGGGGCCGGGGTGGGCTGCGGGGCCTGTTGGTGCCTGGGCGGTTCCGGGTGGGCCGGTGCGAGGGGCGGGTCTGGGGTGGGGACCGGCCGCTGGGCGGCCGGTGCGGCAGGCGCCGGGGGAGCGGACGCCGTGGTGGCAGCGGGAAGGAGTGATTTCCCGGGTGTTGGCGGTGGCCGGGGTGGCGGTGACCTTGATCGGTGTGTTGATGCTGCTCGTGTTGGCTGCGCAGGCAGGGTTCTTCGGACCGGTGGCGAGAGTTGTTGCGGGGGGTGCACTCTCGGTCGGGCTGGTCGGCGCTGGGTGGCGGGTTTTCGGGCGGCCGGGTGGGCGGGTCGGTGGAATCGCGTTGGTGGCCACCGGTATCGCGGGGGCGTACCTGGACGTTGTTGCGGTGACCGGGTATTACGAGTGGGTGCCGACGGGCATTGGGCTCGGTGTAGCGCTGGCGGTGGCGCTGGCCGGGGTCGGGATGGCCGTGCGCTGGCAGTCGCAGCCGTTGGCGGTGGGCGTGGTACTGGGTGCCGCGCTGCTCTCACCCGCGTTGACGACCGAACTGCCGCTGCTCGGGTTCCTGGTGGTGTTGCAGGCGGCCGGGGTGCCGGTGCAGCTGCGGCGGGAGTGGCCCGTCCTGCACATCGCGCGGACCCTGCCCGTGGTGCTGGCAACCCTGGCGATGATCGCCCTGACCGGCCTCGGCGCCGCCATTTCCGGAACCGAGGCGACGAACCTGGGCGGACTGCTGACCGCGGCGCTAGCCAGCGCGCTGGTCGGCCTCGTCGGCGCGGTGCTCGCCGTGCGGCACCGGCCCACCGACATCACCGCCAGTATCACCATCGCCCTCACAGCCCTACCCGTCCTCGCCGCGGCGATTCTCTTCGACCGCGCACCCGCCGTGCTCATCACCGGCGGATTCGCCGCCGCCCTCCTCGGCCTCGCCGCCACCGCCCTCGTGCGTGTCCCCGCCGGTTTCGGCATCCCGTCACACACCGCCCTGGTCAGCGCGCTGACCGGCGCGGTGACCCTCCTGCTGACCTGCGTCGTCGGCACCGGCGCCCACCTGCACCTGCTGCCGACCGCCCTGTCCACGGTCGCCCTGGCCTTCCTCGCCGTCGCCGCGACCACCCGCAACCGGGTCGCCGCCGCCCTCGGCACCGCCTTCGCCCTGCTCGGCGGCCTGACCCTGCTGACCATCGCCTCCCCGGAAACCCTCGGCCTGCACCGTCTCGCCGACCAGGACCTCGACCTCGCGACCGCTCTCGCCGCGGTGGTCGGTGCCGGTACCGCGATCATGACGGCCTGGACCGTCGCCCGCCTCCCGCGCGGCACCGACACCACCCTCGTCACCACCGCCTGGGTCGTGGCGAGCCTGGCCGGCCTGTACTACGTCCTGGTCACCGCGGTCTCGCTGGGCGTCGCCCTCGGCACCGAAGACGGTTTCATCATCGGCCACAGCCTGGCCACCATCATCTGGATGATCGCCGCGACCACGGCCCTGTTCTACGGCCTGCGCCGCCTCACCACCGCCCCCGCCACCGCCAAGGTCTACCTGGTCTCCGGCCTCCTGGTAGCAGCCGCGGCCCTGGCCAAACTCTTCCTCTTCGACCTGGCCACCCTCTCCGGCATCATCCGTGTGGCCGCATTCCTGGCCGTAGGAATCCTGTTGCTGCTCACCGGAACCCGCTACGCCCGCGCCTTCGCCGACTCCACCCCCGGCGAACCCGGGCGATAGACGCGTGCGGCCGACCCAAGCGCGATCTGATCGGATGCCTGCGGCGCTGATCGAACCGATCGGAGCACCCAGGGGTGCCGGTGTCGTAACCCCCTGCCCCGGACTCCCGATCGCCATGCCCCGATAGACCCTCTCGGCCAACACATCTGGCCC
>NZ_JBSGDP010000065.1:0-35916 GCF_053602435.1 Nocardia sp. NPDC004415 | reverse complement strand
TCGTCATCTACGATCCAGGGTGCTGCCACGACGAAACATCCTGCACGACAGCGGGTCTCACCGCTACATGACCGAACCCGTTAGGGGATCTAAGTTCGATTCCCGCAGTGCCGTTGTAGAAGTCAAAGGCGTGAATAAGAGCGCCGCTGAGAAGCATGCTGCACAGCTAGAAAAGTGGGTGGCTGGCGAGCTGGAGGCAACTGGCACAGCCCCGAAGGGCCTGCTCGTCGTGAATACCTGGCGAGAAACTGATCTCTCAGCGAGGACTGAGAAGGATTTCCCTGACCAGATGCTTCCGTACTGTGTCAGTCGCGAACATTGCCTCATGACGGGCCTCCAGCTCTTTGTGATTCGTAGCGAAATCGAAGCGGATGCGTCGCGTGCCGAATACTGGCGAGACAAGATCCTCAAAACGTCTGGGATTATTGATGGTGCCGATGATTGGCAATCAGTTCTCATTCAGACAGACTCGGACGACAGCGATGCGAAAGGCTAATCCCGCTCCACCACCGGTGGACGCATCCTCACCCCCGCACGCTTCAATGCCTTGCCTACCGTACTGGCATCCACCCCCAGTTCCCTACCGATTCGAGCTGTAGTCCAGAGTTCCTCGACATACAGTCGCTTTGCGCGTTCGACCAGCCGTGGTGTCATCTTCACGACTGGTCGAACGGTGACCCCTGCTCGTCGTAGATGCGCCTCGACCGTGTTCCGATGGAGTCCAAACTGTTTCGCCAGCTTCACCATCGACAGTCTATGTCGATACTGCTCCACCAGCTCGGTTACCTCGTCGGGTTGGAGCTTCCGGTTCGGCCGGTACACCTTCCCACCGCTCGGCTCGTCGCAAACCTCCTGCTCAGCACCGGATTCGCTACCTCGCAGATCCGGCCCCAGCTCACGGACCAGCCTTGACAAAGGGACCGGAAAGTTACAAAGGGATTCGCGGAAGCGCACTCCAGTACATGCAGGTCAGGCCGTTTTCTTGACCTCACCGTGTGGTGCTCGGCTTGTCGTGACCGCGCCGAGACGCACCAAAAGCCGTTCCTTCGCCGATATCGACACTGTCGAGCAGAGGCCCATGAAAAGATCTCAGCGGCAATACATCTCATTCTCACCATGGGGCCAGGCAGCAGCCGGACACCCACCACTTCAGGCGAGAGGAAGACTGTCTTGACATCAGGTGTCACCGTGGCCGACGACGTGGTCGTCCAGTTCAACGGCTTCAAGCTCAAGCGGCCGCCGCACGACTTCCGGTATTTCATCTACAAGATCGAGAACGACACGCAGATCGTCATCGAGTCCACCGGCCCCATCCAGACCGACTACGAAACCTTCTTCGACGCCATCTCCCCGATCGAAGACGAATGCCGCTACGCACTCGTCGACGTTCCGGTCGAAACGAGCGATGGCAGACCGACCTCGAAGATCGTCTTCATCAGCTGGTCGCCGGATACCGCGACGATCAAGAGCAAGATGCTGTATGCCTCGAGCAAGGAAGCGATCAAGAGGGTCCTGGTCGGCGTAGGCATCCACCTCAACGCAACCGACGTCTCCGAACTCGAACGCACGAGCGTACTCGACAGCATCCAGAAGTACCTCTGACCGAACACCCGGCCGCACGCTGCCCCGTCTTCGACCTGGGAAGTGACCCATTCCTGATTCTCGTCGCACCGTCGGCGGGGCAGAGTTGCGGCGTGGAAGACCAGTTGCGGCGGTTCTGCGACGCCGCCGGGTGGTCGGTCATCGGGTCCACCGAATACGGCGAAGACCTACGTACCGGTCTACGTATTCAATCGCGATCAGCGACAGTCGGGTTCCGGAAACGGATGTCCGATGACATTCGGCTGCCCGTCACCGACCAACTCGACCAGTTGCTGTCGTTGGAGCACAAGCGGACGGCCCCCATCGATACGTTCGAAGCAAGTAACACAATTTCCCAGGTCAAACCACCGCCACCAACGATGCACACCTACCCCGTTACCGGGCCGAACACCCGTAGTACCCTCCCCTGAAGCGGGTGTCGCAGGTTCGAATCCTGCCGAGGGCCCCAGAGTCCGCCTGACGCGAGGAGGGACGACGATGTCGAACCCGTCGACGGAGTTCCCCCTGCTGCCCGATCGTATGACCTGGGCTGAGTTGAGCGCCCTGCCTCCCGGTCAGTCGGAACGCATCGAATTGGTCAAAGGGCGCCCGGTATGGGTTCGTACCGGTCCGCCGGAACACCAGCGCTTCGCCACTCGCCTGCGCAACGCACTGGAGAACGCCGCGCGTCGCAGTATGAAAGCCCGTCCCGGTGAGTGCTGGCAGGTGGACACCGCGACCGATGTTTTTCTGAGTCGCGCCAAGGATGATTTCCTCACCCCGGATTTCCTGGTCTATCACCGCCCCGACGAGCCGTGGACGCCGATCTTCGCCGAGGACGTCGTCATCGTCGGCGAAGTACTCTCCCCGTCCAACCACATCGGCCAGATGCTGACGAAACGAGCCCGCTACGCCGAGGCCGGGATCGACGAGTATTGGGAGGTGCTGCTCGATCGCGAAGGCCGGCGGATCGACACCATCTTGACCTACGTGCTGGCGACTCCCACCGACCTTCCACCCGGCGTCACGCCATTGCGCCCGCGGCAGTACGCACTGGTCAGTGAGTGGTCCCCGACCGTCCACCCCGAAATCGAACTGAACCACCCCTTCCCACTCACCCTGAGCTGGGCCGACCTCGAATACTGAGTACCTGTCAGGCGATGGGCGGGTGAAGGATTCGTACGCCGTCCATTGCTGCTTGATACTCTCGATCCGGCCGTGGCGACGGGCACGGTAGGCGGGTAGGGGGCTGAGTTGCGCAGGTTGGTTGCTGCTGGGGTTGTCGTCGCGGCGTTGGGCGTTTCGGCATGTGCCACAGAGCATCAGGGGTATCCCATCCCGGTCTCCGCATCATCGTCGCCGCCCTCGACGACCACCACGGCTGTGAATCCGCCTGCCGTGTGGTCGACGGCATTCGATGCCGGCGCGGGGGAGGTCGCCGTGGTGGGAGATGTGGTCCTCACCCCGCACGAGACCGCGTTGATCGCGGTGGACCGTGTCTCCGGCCATGAGCGGTGGCGACGGGATCAAAAGCTCACCAGCGCAGCGATACTCGAATATCGGGTCAGCGGCGAGCTGGTCGTCTTCTCCGAGCGGCGATCCGCAGCCAGCGACCCGACCTTGTTCGAAGTGATCGAGGCAGCCACCGGCCGCACGCGGTGGCAGGCCAGTACGAACTACCTGAACGTCTACGGTGACGCGGTGTACCGGACCGACTGCACGGCAATGGGTACGCGCGACGTGCAGTGCACCACGATGCGACACGATATCGCCGACGGAAAGGCGACGTGGCCGCGCCCGGCGAGCGGCACACTCGGCCACGACGTGATCGGAACCTGGCACCAGCAGGCTCCACCGGAATCGGCGTATCTGCCCATCTGGTTGGGACCGTCGACCGTCGGTCCCGACGATCGGCCGTGGGCCGCGGTAGCGACCGCCACCGGTGACCTTCTCCCCGGACGCGGCGGCCACCACGCCTGGTACACCTTCAGCGTCGGCGAACTGCTCGTCAACACCGACCACGACAGGGACGAGTACCTCTGCGAAGTGGCCCTGGAGGCTATCAACGGCTCGACCGGGACGCGGCAGTGGTCGCAATCCGTGCACGGTGGCCGACGCAAGGAGAACAACGAATGTCAGAAACGCCTGAGCGGGTCGGAACTCGGCCAGATGATCGGTACCGGTTCGAGAATCGCGGCCGTCACCGCTGACGGAACACCTCAATTGTTCGACCTGGCAACGGGTTCCACGGTCTGGGCGGCTGCCGATCGTGGCACTCCTCTGGACGGTGACCAACGATCGCTGCTGGTCAGCGAATTCGCCGATCAGGGCGCCTTGTCACTACTGGATCTCGAGACCGGGAAGAAGAAGTGGTCGGTACCCGATCCGGGCTTCGACCCCTACCCGAGCGAACGTACGACCTTTCTGGTCGGTGATCGAGTTGTCGTGGGCGGCCGAATTCAGATCGGCCAATTCGCCGGCCGGCCGACCACGATCGTCTACGACCGCGAAACGGGCCGGGAGATCGACCGATATGTCGGCTGGGTTCGAGGTGCGGGTGCCGACTGGCTGGCGCTGATGGTGAGTACGGGCACCGGCGCCGACGAACTCCATTTCTATCGCTGATCACGGAGAGGTGCTGCGGGGTGATTCTGCGTCGCGAGAGCTCGTTCGCGGAACTCGGCCGGGCTCATTCCGGTTTCGGCGCGGAATGCGCGGTAGAAGCTTCGGTCGCCGCTGAAGCCGCAGGCGCGGGCGATGGCGGCGACCGTTTTGTCGGGGAAGTTCGCCAGTAGTTCGCGGGCGCGCTCGACGCGTAGGTGGCGCAACAGTTTCATCGGGCCGCCCCAGGGTTCGGCCAGGATGCGGTGTAGCTGGCGTCTCGACATCCGGCAGCCGCCCGCGATCGCATCGACGTCGAGGTCGGGATTCTCGAGATGTTCGCCGAGGAACGCGAACACTCGCTCGAGCGCGACGGTCCGGGCGGCTTCGTCGCCGGGCCGGGCACCCAGGCCCAGGGCGATTCCCGCGCCGAGCAGGTCGATCCCGGCGCGTAACAGCGCAGGGGCCGCGGCTTTCGAGGTGGGCAGGGTCGACAGGCGCCGGAAGTAGTCGATGACCAGCGCGGCGCGCCCGGCGGGCTCCAGGACCACCGCCCCGGGGAACTGGCCTTCGCCGAGGCCGGAGGCGGCCATCACCAGATCGCGGTCCGCGCGGATCATCAGCGAGGTCAACTGGTCACTGTTGCGGAGTTCTTGCGGGTGGCGGTCGTCGATGATGTACATCGATCCGACGGGTGCGCTCAATCGCCGGCCGTCGACGAGCGCTTCGCAGTGGCCCGCGAGCGGGATGACCGCCACCACCGCTGTCGGGTTCGAGCGGGCAATGTGGCGTCCCGTGCGCCGGGCGACCTCGGCGGCGGTGCGGACTCTCGCCGTCGAGATCGCGGCCGAGTACAGCAGCGGTGTCATCGTGGCGTGGAACGGGTCGGTGCCGATCGGTTCGATCGAGCACGAGGTCATGTGCTCCTGCAGAATCGCTTCCCACATGCCGAACGCCTCGCGCGGTGGCACCACCGCGGTGGAGTCCGTTTCCCCGCCCACCACCACCTCGTCCATCCGGCAAGTATTCCGCACGAGTCGCCGGGAAATAGCGATCCGGGCCGGTTGTCGGTGTAGCCGAGTTTCCCGCCTTCCTGCGCGAACATTTCGTTGTTGAAATCGGCATTCGGCAGGCGTGGCCCTACGTGGCATTCGCCGACAATCGCGACGAAGCATCTTCGCACGAGATCCGCCTACTCGACCCGACCGTTTACGACGTCACCGTCGACAACGCCGGGGGCTTGATCGTGAGTCTTGTCGATACCGCGACTTTGTCACTCGGAAACGCGAGCCCACGCATCGCGGACTATGTGCAGCGCGGTCGCGGCGCTGACTGTCAGCCGTGTCTGGCCGCCGAGTTGCGCACTCCAGTCGTCTTGATCCGGCGCCCGGTCGAACAGCTGTGGTGGTGGGAGGCGGTTGGTCGGGCCGTGCCGTCTATACAACGTGCCCGCGGTGCTGTCGATAGCTCCGATGGCGCTGAGCGCCCATAGGTCCCACAGGTCGCGTGAGGCGCGGCGGTACGAGATGAGATGGTCGCGATCGACCTGTTCGGCGGCGACGCCGAATTCGGTGGCCACGCGATCGTGATCGTCAATCTTCAACTCCCACCCAGCTTTCCACACGTCGGAGCACCGCGACTCGGCGCTGATCTTTCGCCAGGCGAGCCAGGTGAGCCGGATCGCTTCGGCGATAGAGGGTTTCGACTGCCGCGCGCACCTCTGGTTCGGCGTTGCCCAGTTCTGGTCGCCGGGTGAGGTCCAATACCGTCTGCTCGGGAGTGGTCACCAATGCCGGGCCGAGTGGTGTTTCGATCCGCTCCGCGTCGAGCGCGTCGGTGTCGCGGCGGACGAATCTGATCTGTGCGGGTCTGTCGACCAGCGTGATCGGCCGGTGCTGGGTGGGGACCGCGACGACCGCGGTCGCCAATGCGCGCGGTATCGCGCCGAGTAGGCGTGCCGCGCTCACGCCCATGACGATGGCGTCGTCCGGACCGTAGATCGATGTCGCGATGCCCGCCGCGGCGACCTCGAGTCCGGGTTGCCAGCGACGGCCGATCCGGTCGGGCGGGACGATGATGTAGTAGCCGTGTGCTGCTCGATGCAGTGCGCCGTGGTCGACGAGCCGTGCGATCTCCGGGCTGGGTTGCGCGTAGACGTTCGCGAGGTCCTGCGGTCGAATGGTGCGCAGCGGGGCCCGTAGGAGCTCGACCGGCAGGGTGATACTGCGACGCTCAGCCATTCACCCTCCCAGGAGTATGCGAATAGTTGGTTCCTACCCAATGAAATGCATACTATCAAACTCTTTGGGGGCGCACTGGCGTGGAGGTCGGTCCCGGACTCTGACGCGGTAGCGATCGGGCGGGGTGGGTCGGTGTGTGGAACCCGTCCGAACTATCGCCTGTCGTCGATATTCTCCGTTACGTTGTTGAGCCGCAATGGTCTTGGAGGGTGTGATGGTGGAGCGGGTCGATGTGGGCGATGCCGGGGTCGATGGGGCTGGTGTCAAGGAGGGCTTCGGCCGGACCGTCGACGGGATCGGGAAGGCGGCGCGGACGGCTTCGTCGCAGTTCGCCGGGCAGTTCGGGAATGTCGCCGGGCAGTTCGGGAATGTCGCGGGGCAGTTCGGCTCGGTCAAGGACGCTGCCAAGGAGCGGGTCGAGAAGCTGACCGTGAAGCAGCCGGACCCCTACGAGGAGGCGGTCGCGGAGTACAACGCCGCGTTCACGGCGATGGCCGACAAGGGGCTGTCGCTGTTGCGTCAGCGGGAGCGTTCGACGGATCTGATCGAGCTGGTCGAGCGGTTGGTGAACAGCATCGCCAACACCCCGAAGTCGTTCGATACCGAGTTCGAGGAGATCGAGGTTCATCGGCAGCGGTTCCTGAACACCGAGGACTTCGCGCAGAAGGAGCTGGAGGCGGCTCGGTTGTCGGCGGTCGGCGCCGGTGCCGGGTTCGCGGCGGGGACCGCGGTGGCGGGTCTGGCGCCCTCGGCGGCGATCTGGGTCGCGACCACGTTCGGGACGGCCTCGACCGGCACCGCGATCTCGACCCTGTCCGGGGCGGCGGCCAGCCAGGCGGCACTGGCGTGGCTCGGCGGTGGCGCGCTGGCCGCCGGTGGCGGCGGTACCGCGGCGGGCACCACCCTGCTCGCGCTCGCGGGCCCGATCGGCTGGACGATCGCGGGCGCGACCCTGCTCGCGTCGATCGCCCTGTTCGCGAAGAAGAAGTTCGAGAATCGGGAGGCCAAGCACGAAGCGCTGACCGCTATCAAACGCAATACCGCCCTCGTCGCGGGCATGGACGCGCAGATCGACGACCTCCTCACGCGGACGACCTCGCTGCGCGAAGGACTGGTGACGAACTACGGCGACGCGCTGGCGCACTACCGCGCCGACTTCCAGGCACTCGCCCCGGCCGAGCGGTCGGCGCTCGCGACCTTGGTGAACAACACGAAATCGTGTGCGGCCATGCTGAGCATGCGCGTCGAACAGGATGCCGAGAGTGCGTGACACCGCCGAATTCGTCACCGACGTCCAGGAACAGGCCGTCGATTCCTGGGTGGGCTATCTCAATCAGCTCCGCATAGACACCCTGCTGAGCGCGCTCGGCAGACAGGACCAGCACCTGCGCGACGCGCTCACCAGCGTCGACGAAGCCGTCGGCAGGATCGACCTCGAGGTGGTCGCCGCCAACCGCGGCGGGCAGCGTGGCATGCACGGCTTCATCGCCGAGATCGCCGAGGTGGGGATCGGCAATGCCCGCAAGCAGATTCTCGGTCTGGCGGCCGACTACCGCTGGGTGAACGACAACGGGCCCGTCGACCTGATGCGCGGCACCGTCGAGATCCAGCAGAAGTTCGTGGCGGCGGGTGGGCGATACTCGCTGGGCGCGATCACCGAGCACCTGCGGAAATATCCCGAATACGTGAGCAACGGTGGGAGGTACCAGATCCCGCGTGATCACTTCGAGGTGATCCAGCGGCTGTATGCGCTGTCGCCCGAGGACGCGAGCAAGCTCTCGCGCAGCGGCGACGGGCCTTCCCTCCGGGACTGGCAGCGGGTCCAGGCGTTCTTCCAGGACAGCGCGGTCGGCTTCGACTCGCTCGAGCCCTCGACGCTCGAATACGACGAGGTGCAGCGCGAGGTCTATGCCGCGACCATGACGGCCGAGAAGGACTCGCTGCGCGCCACCGACCGGTCCCTGCGCGAGGACGCCTACCAGGGCAGCAGGCCGTCGATGCGGGAAGGAGGCACCGCCGCGCTCACGGCAGCCGCGACCGCGGGCGGGACGGCGTTCGTCATGGCCGTGGTCACCAAGCGCCGGGAAGGCAAGCGGTTCAACGAGTTCAGTGGACAGGACTGGACCGAGATCGCGGGGAAGACCGGGTCCGGCTTCGGCAAAGGTGCCATCCGGGGGCTGAGCGTCTACGCGCTCACGAACTTCACCGCGACCTCCGCTGCCGTCGCCGGCTCGATCGTCGCCACCTCGTTCAGCATCGCCGAGCAGGCGAACAAGCTGCGCCGCGACGAGATCGACGAACTCGAGTTCATCGAGAACTCCGAGCTCATCGCCCTGGAGGCCGCGGTGCGCGCGCTGTCCTCGTTCGTCGGCCAGGCGACCATCCCGATCCCGATCCTCGGCGCCGTCATCGGCACGACGGTCGGCACGGTGATGTACAAGGCCGTCGCCTCGTCGCTGACGAAGCGCGAGGCGGCGCTGATCGAACGCTACCTCGACGAGCAGCGCACCCTCGACGCACAACTCGCCGCAGAGCATCAAGCCCTACTGGCAGAGCTGGATCGGAGCATGTCGGACTACCTCGGACTGCTCGAACGAGCCTTCTCCCCCGACGTGCAGATCGCCCTCCTGGGCTCGATCGAGCTGGCGACCGAACTCGGTGTGGCCGCGGCCGAGATCCTCGACACCGAGGAGAAGATCGACGCCTTCTTCCTGGACTAGCGGAGGTGCGCGACCCTATCGCTGGGGTTCGATGCGGCCGCCGACGGTGTGGATCACGACGACGTCCGGATGCCACGGCACCAGGTCGTCGACCGCGGACTGCAGCTGCGCTACCGGGGGCAGCTGGTCGGGGCCCAGCACGGTCACCGTGGCCAGCTCGCCGTGCAGGGTGACATCGACGACCTGGGCGTCGGTGTCCTCGCGCAGCCAGTCACGCGCGGCATCGGCGATCTGGCCCGCCCACAGCGTCGACAGCGAATTCACGACCAGCGGGACCGCGATGATCGCCAATGCCGCGCCCAGCACCAGGTAGGCGCGGCCACGGCGCAGACCCGCGGCCTGCGCGTCGTGGTGATAGCCGGTGAGCAGCAGGACGACGGTCGCGGTGATCACCATGGCGACCACGTTCGAGGCGAACAGCACGAAGGCGCCCAGCGCGAGAGCCGGGGCGTTCGAGCCCAGGCAGACACCGACCACGCCCAGCGGTGGCACCAGCGAGATCGCGATCGCCACCCCGGGAAGCACGTCGCCGACATCGCGGCGGACCACCGCGATCGCCGCGACCAGGCCCGTGGCCAGCGCGGCGGTCAGGTCCATCAGCTTCGGCGAGGTGCGCCCCTGCACCTGGGCATTCGACAGCACGTTCACCGGGTTGGGCAGCAACTGCGCGAACAGGTAGCCGAGCACGACGACCACGAGCACCCCGGCGCCGACGAACAGCAGACTGCGCGCCAGCACCGCGCCCCGGCCGGTGACGATGCCCAGCGCGATTCCCAGGATCGGCACCGACAGCGGCGCCACGATCATCGCGCCGATCACGGTGGCGGTGGAGTCACCGATGACGCCGGAGATCGCGATGACCGCCGAGAGCACCAGCATGATCCAGAACGCCGACTGTTTGGACCGGGCGTCGCCGTCGGCGAGATCGAGCCGGTCGGTGAGTTCGACGAGGGTCCGGCGTTCGGTGTCGGGTACCAGATAGCCCATGGCGCTGCTCCTTTCGATGTCGGTGCCGGTCACGTGCTCAGCGCGACCACCCCGCGGACGGTGAACAGGGCACCGAAGCCGAACAGCACCGCCAGGGTCAAGGTGCGGCTGTAGCGCAGCATCCAGGCGTCGGCGACATCGAGTGCCCGCTCGGCGCGCTCGCCGAGGGCGAGGTAGAGCGCGATCGGGACGGCGAAATCGGCGGCGGCAGCCACCAGCAACAGCAGGACCGCGACCAGCGCCGCCGTGGCGCCGACGGTGGAACTGGCGATGGTGGTCATGCCCGCGATCATCAGGAACAGGTTCGGATTCAGCACGCCGAGCAGGACACCGATCGCGAAGGCCCGGCGCGGCGAGGCGGTTTCCAGGGCGCTGAGCAGCCGTGGTCGCTGACCGGCGGTGCGCGGTTTGCGGATCAGCAGCCACACGCCCGCCGCGAGGAATCCGAGGCCGACCGCCAGCCCGGTCCGGTGCGAGGTCTGCTCGGAGGTGGCGCCGGGCTCGGAGGCGCCGACCAGCACGGCGCTGATCGCGATCAGGCCGTAGACGACGAGGAACCCGCCGCCGAAAGCCGCCGCGTTCGGGACCGGCCGGGCCGAGTGCAGCAGCAACACCGCGCCGATCACCGCGCCCGGGGTGATCATCAGCCCGATCACCACCGGCAGCAGTTCCAGAAACAGCTCGCCCATCCGGCCATGCCCTTCTCGTCCCGATCCGGCTCCGACACGACCACATCCCGCGTCGCCATGTTCCCCGGAAGTCCGGGCCGCAGGCATCACCCGAATCGGATGAACACCGCGAAGTCGCCGATCGGTGACCGCGCTGCGCCGGCTACGAGCCGCAGACCTGCAACCCGTCTTCATGTGTCATCGCGGACGCCCGGAATTCCGCGGGTGTCATGGCTTCCTCCCGGCGGAAGGTCCGGTAGAGGGAGCGTTCGTCGCGGAAGCCTGCCTGGGCCGCGATCGCGGTGATCGGCCGGTCCGGGTAGCGGCGCAGGGCCCTGCGTGCGTGGTCGATACGCAGGCGGCGCAGCCGGCCCGCCACGCCGTCGGAGCCGACGATCCGGAACAGGGTGCGCCGCGAGACCAGCAGCGCGGCGGCGACGTCATCGACGGTGAGGTCCGGGTTGTGATAGTTGGCGCGCAGGAAGGCCGTCAGTTCGCGTTGCAGGTCCGTATCGCGTCCCGGCGCCTGTCGTTCGTGGCCGGTGGCGATGTCGATCGCCGCCGCCAGCAAGCCGGGCGTGTGCTCGGCCAGGGTCTGCGCGTTCCGCGGTTCGCGCACCGTCAGCTCGACGATCGAGGCGAGAAAACCGGTGATGACCGCTGCCGCCGACGCGGGCACTTCGACCGTGGCCGCGCCGAACAGATCGCGCCCGTGACGCGACTTCTCCGCTACCGCCTCGCGATTCGCACGCAGAATCAGCATGGTGCGCGGACTTTCGATCATGAGCTGCGCGGGGCGGGCGGTGTCGAACAATGTCATCACCCCCGGTGTATAGCGACCGGACGCGGGCAGTACCTCGGCGAGATCGATGACAGCGACGACGAATTCGACCTCGGCGCGGGCGGTGTGCGCCTTCGTGCGCGTCGACAGCTGACCCGCGCAGCGTGACCAGGTGAGATCGACCGTGTCGGTGGCGACCACCGGCACGATCTCGCCGTAGAAGTCATGATCGCCGACCGGCACCAGAGTCACCGGCGCGGCGACCTTCTCGACGACCGACTTCCAGAAATCGACGGCGTCGCCGGGGTCGACCTGATCGGTACTGATCCGCCCTTGCTCACCGAACACATTGTCCCCCAATCGAAAGCAATGGATATCCGCACCGTATCAATCAGATCGTGATCAGCACGCGCGCGAAACACCACCCACCCCAACCCGGCGAACATATCTGTACGACGACTGACCGCACCTCGCGAAAGTCTGTGATACTCCACTACCGTTTGCGCGCGCGTAGACTTCGAAGACGTTGGTTTCGAAGCTATCTGCGGTAACGACCGTCGATCGGCGACCGACAAGCCAGCGAGATCCTCCGTCTGCCCGGGTCGACGTAGTGCCGTCGAACGGCTCGGTTCGAGAATGGACATAGCATGCCCGCTGCCGGTGTCACCTTGCTGCTCTTTCCCTTTGACGAGGGGTTCGACGCGGACGATCCGATGTTCCTGGACCAGGTCGGCCTGCTACGCCGGGACCTCCGCGCGGCCGAGGTGGAGGTGGTGTCGCAGCCGTCGGCCGGTGGCAAGGGCGGCGAACTCGTCGTGCCGATCATCCAGGCGGTGGTGGCGGGCGGCACCGGGCTGACCGTCATCGGGCTCACCGTGCGCGAGTGGATCAAGCGGCGGGGCACCCGGTCGGTGCGGGCGGTGATCAAATCCGGCGGGAAGGATGTCAGCTACGACATCACCGCGAAGAACATCACCGACGACACCTTCCTGGCCGGACTGAAGGAAATCCTCGATGCCGTCGAGGAATCGTAGGCACCATCAGCGCCGCACCCATCGCGCGCTCCTCATCGGCGTCGCCGGTTACACCAACGATTTCGATCCACTGATCGGCCCGGTCAACGATGTCACCCAGCTGGACGCGCTGCTCGGTGCGCCGCCGCTCGGCATCTACGACGTCACCAAGGTCGAGAATCCGGCCGACGAGCTGGGCAACACGATCAGCGAGTTCCTCGAGAGCGCGACATCGAAGGACGACCTGATCGTCTATTTCAGTGGCCACGGAGCGGTGGACGATCTCGGCAAGCTCTACCTGACCCACATCCGGAGCCGGACTTCGCTGAGGGGTTCGGCGGTCAAGTACGACGACTTCAACGAATGGGTGCTCGATTCGAAGGCGCGCTCGGTGCTCGTGGTGCTCGACTGCTGTCGTGCGGGCAAGGCAGGGACGAAGGGATCCGACACCGCGGCCACCGAGGTCCGCGACGCCTTGCGCCGCGCCCGCACGCAACAGCCCGAACGAGTGCGCATCCTGCTCGCCGCGGTGCCCGCGCACCTCGACGCCGAGGACGCCGAGCGCCCCGTCGGGCTGAGCCCGTTCACCGAGCGCTTCGTCGAAGCGATCCGCACGGCCGAGCCGCGCGCCGACGGTGTGGTTGATCTGGCGAACTGCCTGGCCCGGCTCGGGGAGATCTACGACGACGCCGATCTGGTTCGTCCCAACCCGGCAGGTTCGCTGCGGCTCGACGCCATCGAGCTGGCGCACCGGCCGGATTTCGTGGTCAAGTTGCTCGAGCGCGAAGGTCTGACACCGCACCTACCGCAGCGCAACGGCGGCGCGACGCATCACGGGGCACCCATCGTCGTGCCGACGGCGGCGGCGAACTCGGTGTTCGGCGGGCTGGAGAAGAACCATCCGGCGGCGCTGCTGGTGGGCGGCAAGGAAGGCACCGGTAAGACCTGGCTCCTGTGTGAGGTCGTGGAACGGATGCGCGCGGCCGACTGGACCGTCCACGGTTTCCGGCCGAGCGGGAATCCTCCCTCGCAGCCGGCCGCGCTGGTCGCCGCGGTCGGCACCTATCTCGCGACTCACCCGTCCCCCGGCAAGGCGCTGGTGGTTATCGACGGAATCGAGTGGAGCGAGCAATGGGGCCGCGTCGTCGAGGAGCTCGGCCGGATCGTCTACGAGACGGGCGCGAGCCTGCTCGTCGCGGTGGAAGGCTTGAGCTCGACCGAGTGGAAGATGCCCGGCGCCACCACGATCGCGGCGCCGGGGACGATGACCGAGATCAACGGATTTCTCCGTGACCTGCTCGCCGGCGACTACTATCCCGAACTCGCGCAGCTCTCGATCGCCGATCGTCAGGGTCTCGCGGCCGAGCTGAAGCGGCAGGCGACCACCGATCTGTGGGCGGCGGTGCATCTGGCGCCGCTGGTCCAGCGGCCCGACGGCCAGCGGCTGGCCGGGGAGCGCCTGTGGCGTGATCGTGTCGGCACACTCGACGACCCCAGCTTGTCGATGGCGCTGTGGCTGATCGCCGGGCTGTCCTCGTTCGGGATCTGGGCACCCATCGAACCGGCCACGCTGCCCGGTGTCGCGGCCGCGCAGCGGCTCGGGGCCGATGTCACCGCGGCGGGCGTGCGGATCAACAGCTTGTTCGTCAACCGCGCTCTGCTGGCGCGCATCACCGACGACCTACCGCTCAATCTCAACTGGACCACCGTGACCAAGCGCGCGAGCGCCTTCATGCGGATGTACATCACGACGAGTCTGCAGACGGTCGGCAGACACCAGGAGGCGACCGCCGCGCTCGCGCGGCTCAAGGTGTACAACAAGGGTTTCGACGACTATGTGACCGAATTGGCGGAGTCCCCGTCGTTTTCGTGGCAGACGTGGGAGACGATCAGCACCTCGGCGGCCACGGTGGCCGCGACCCTGCTGGTGATCCGCTCGCACCTGCCACCCAAGACGGCGAAAGATCTGGGGAAGCGACTCGCCGGACGCGTCGAGGACGGCCAGCTCGAGCACGCCACCCTGCCCGTGGTGCTGGACTGCATGCAGGTACTGCGCCTCACCCCGGGCATGCGCAACGACGCGGATATGACCGAGGCGTGGAAGACGCTGCTCACACTGGTCGAGCAGCGGCTGGCGTCCCAGCAGTACGGGGCCGAGACCCGGATCCGCGCGTTGCGGTTGATCCACCGGTTCGGCAACGCGGAGTCCATCACCACCCTGCGCCGCATCGGGCCGCGGTTGATCGCGCGGCAGGAGGAGGTCGGCCAAGAGGATCTGCGCGTCCTCATCGAGCTGAATCGCCTGCTCGAGCGGTCGGGAACCGTGGACGGGCGCACCCTGCGCGGGGAGCTGTCGCGGTGGCCGGAGGCGACGGATCTGGTCGAAAAGGGCGCACGGAGCACGGCTTCGCGGTCGGCGGGCTACCTGGCGAGATGGACGGTCGCCGCGCGGATCGTGAACATCGACACCGTCGACAGCCCCCAGCAGCAGCGGTTGCTGCGCGTGTTGCGGTCGGCGGCGGTCAACGAGCTGCGCCCGATCGTGGACTTCTGCCAGTCCCACCACCCCGCACTCGCCAACAAGATCCTCGACACGCTCGAGCAGGACCAGTGGCTGCGCAGGCGGCTGCTCGACACCGCGCCCGCCGACCTCGCCGACTGGATACAGACCTTCGGGCGCCGCAGTCCGCGCAAGGCGGCACTGCAATTGCGCAGTTCCCCGGCCACACTCGATCACGGGTTGCTCAACGCGCAGGAGAAGGCACTGCGGGTTTCCTCGGATCGGGTGGCGTGCTCCAGGCTGCTGGGCGTCACCGCGCGGATCGAGGATCAGGCGGGGCTGCTCGAATCCGGTTTCGCCGCAGCGCTCGCCGCGCGTCTCGGCACGAAATTCCTGGCGACACAACTGGTTCTCGAACACCGTCCGTCGATCATGGCCTACCTGGTGACCAGTTTCCTGGACGCCAACACCCAGCTCGACGACGAACTGATCGCCGTCGCACTGAAGATCGTGAGCGAGGACGTACAGACCGGCCTCACCGGACGAGGCCCCCGGCTGGCGCTGACCCTGGCCAACAACAGTGCCGACGGCCAGCAGTTTCTCGAGAAGCTGCGCCGCTTCGGGTCCATGCGGCGCGACCGGGTCATCGACTACATGAAGAAGACCCGGGATCCCTCCGCTGTCGCGGCCTTCCACCGGCTCGGCGTGCTGCTCTATCCCGATATCGCCGCCGAGTACCTCGACTGGCTCGATGAGGGAAATCTGCAGGAGCGGACGTTTCTTCGTGATGTCAGGGAGGGCATGGAACCGCTGCCCGCGCTGACGGCGGCCGCGGCGATCGCGGCCACGCTGCGCAACGCGGGCGACCTCGAGGTCGGCAGGCACATCCTCGGTGTGTTCGAACAGCGCTCCCCGCAGGGGGATTGGTCACGACAGGTTCTGCAATCGGAGCTCGCCGATCTTCCGCAGGCCCTGTCGCTGCTGTACAAGCTGTCGCCGGAGGACGCGCGCGCGGTGATCGCGGGTTCCCCGAAGATGCTGTTGCGGAAGTTGTCGAGCAGCGTGGAGATGCCGTCGATCTTCTTCTCGCTGCTGCACGCGGCCGCGCGCGCGGACGGCGCGACCGTCGGCGAGCTCATCGACCTGCTCGACGCGCAAGGCGCCATCACGCTCGCCGTCGAGCATCTCGGCACCGAAGCCGATCTGTTCACCCAGATCGAGATACTGCGGCAGATCATCTACACCAGCGACCGGACATCGAAGCAGATCGTGCCGCAGGCGCTGCTCGACGAGCTCTTCACGACCGCGCAGGCGAACCTGTCCGTCCTGACCAACCCCCGGGCGGTGGCCCGCTTGCTGGAATCGCTCGCCGCCTGGCGGCGTCCGGCGGCGAGCCGGGCGGTCGCGAATCTGAACCTCGCCGGTCTCCGGATCAGGTTCGGCCATCGCAAGCAGGCCGAGAGCCAGGACACCGTGCACCTGGCCGATGTCGTCTTCGATCTCGATCCCGCGCGGACCGACGAGCTGATGGATGACGCGACCTTCGCGTGGCTGCTCGCCAAGACACCGGTCGAATACCTCGCGAATCTCGTCGAGATCGGTCTGCGGCGGTTCCCCGGCGTCGACACCGTCCGGATCGTGGGTGACCGTTTCGCGGACATCGGTGGCAGGCCGTTCACCCACGACATGTGGGAGGTGTGCACCGCGCTCGGGGATGTCGCCTGGGCGGTCCAGCGTTTCGGGCCCGCGCCGCTGGACATCCCGGCACCGGCCGATATCGAGCTGATCACGCGACTGCCCGTCGACACCGTGCTCCACGCCCTCGCCTGGCTGGCCCCGAGCGACTGGCGCGACCGGGCCCTGGCGAAGTCGCTGACCGCGGCAGCCGACAGCGTGCCGCCGTCGCCGGGCGAGGCGGCCACCCGCCTGGCGGTCTATGTGCACCTCGGCAGGAGCGATCTGTGGGACGCCGAGGACTCGGCGGAGTCCCTACGGCGACCGGCCCTCGTCGCGGCGGCCTCGCGATTGCGGCTGCTGCTCTCCACACTGGCCACGCTGCCGCCCGCGGCCCGGCGGGTCGTCCGGCTGCACGAGGACGAACTCGAGGCAGCGCGCACCCGTCTACGTTCCGGAGCGGCCTCCTGGCGGCGCCACGCCACGGAGTCGATCGGCCTGCTGGACACGATGCTCGATCCCGCCTGGCTCGGCGGCACGGCCCCGTAGCGAGACCCGCACCGGCCGGTCCGACGGGGTCGTGAGCCACCACAGCGCGCGATCCGCTTTCACCACGACCTGACACAGCTGACCCAGACACCCCTTGCGGGGGTGGATGTGATCGGGGTAACCTCACTTCCCGGATTTGAGACGATCGCGTCTCAAACGATGGAGGAGCAGAACATGACCCCGCGGACACGGTTGTCTCGCAGGTTGGCGACGCTGGCTGTCGCCATCACAGCTATGACAGCCATCACGACCACCCTCACCAGCGCCCCTGTGGTCGCCGAACCTGCTGGGACAGTTCCGGTGCAGCCGGCTCCCCCGATCGCCGTGCCGCCGGAGCTGGACGCGGCGTTCTACCGGCCGGCGCCGGAGGTGGTGGCGGGTAAGCAGCCAGGGGAGATCATCGCGGCGCGGGAGGTCGATGTCGCCAATGTGGGGCTGATCCCGCTCAATGTCGACGCGTGGCAGGTGTCCTACCGGTCCAACAACACCAGGGACGAGCCGATCGCGGCGGTCGCGACGGTGCTGAAGCCGCGCGGGTCGGCGCCGGACAAACTGGTGTCGATGCAGATCGCCGAGGACTCGCTCGCGGCCTACTGTTCGCCCTCGTACGCGGTGCAGCAGTGGTCGGCCGCGGCCGCGGTCGGGCAGATCGTGGTGCCGCTGGAATTCCTTGTGGCGCAGGCACAGTTGCAGCAGGGGTGGGCGGTCGTCATCCCTGATCATCAGGGGCCCGACAGCGCGTTCGGCGTCGGGCCGCTGGGTGCGCGCATCACCCTCGACGGCATTCGCGCCGCCCGTAACTTCGAGCCGATGCGGCTGGCGCCCGAGACCCGCATCGGCATGTACGGCTACTCCGGCGGGGCGATCGTCACCGGTCACGCCGCCGAACTGAAGCAGACCTACGCGCCCGAACTGAACATCGTCGGCGCGGCCGAAGGTGGTGTTCCGGCCGACTTCGGGCCGCTGCTCGACATCGGCAACGGGCAGATCTGGTCGGGCATGATCATGGCCGCCGTGCTCGGGCTCGGTCGCGAGTACCACGAATTCGGTGACCTGCTCGCCCGCGACCTGGACCCGCTCGGCCAGGGGCTCTCGCTGATCAAGGGCGGGCTGTGCGTGCAGTACAACACCGCGCTGTTCCCGTTCGCCAACCTCAAGGGCATGCTGCGCGTCCCCGAAGGCGACCCGATGCGCAACCCGGTCGTGCGTGACGTCCTCGACAAGACCCGCATGGGCAAGGCCGTGCCCGACATGCCGATGTTCATCTGGCAGGCCAACCCCGACGAACTGATCCCCGTCGGCCCGGTCAACACCCTGGTCGACACCTACTGCCGCAACCCCGACGCCGACGTCCAGTACGTCCGCGAACACCTCGGCGAACACATCACCACCGAGGTCTCCGGCTCCGCCACCGCCCTGCTGTGGCTGCGCGACCGCCTCGAGGGCGTGCCCGTCACCCAGGGTTGCAGCACCTCCGACGCGGGCCTGCTCGCCCTCGACCCCGACGGACTCGCCCTGCTGGCCAACACCTTCGGCGAGACCATCGCCTCACTGTTCGGCAAGGCCATCGGCACCCACTGACCCCACCCTCCACCTTCCTGAGGCCCGCCCGTACTCGAGGCGGGCCTCACGCCTTGACATCAAACCCAATGGCGTCGAATCCACAGTGACTCGATCGCATCGGTGATCTGTTCGATACCCGGCGGTGGGGCGGTCGAGTGCACGGCATCCCAAACCTTCGCCATCACGGAACGGACGGTGCGTTGGGCAACTTTTGATGCCAGTCCCCACGAGCGGGCTTCCGCCACGAGGTCCGCTTCATCGACGGTGTCTATGCTGGTGCGCCCGTTGACGATGTGGCCTGTGCCTTTGAATCGCGAATCCAGGTACATAACCGGGGCGGTGTCGTACAGCGGCGCCAGCGTCACCTCGCCGCGGTGGCCGAGGAGAAGCGAATAATTCTTCGAATGAGCGTCGCCGTTGCCGATGATGATGTTGAACGTCACCGCGGAGAGCAGATCGACGCGGAAGGCCTGGGGGTCCATCGCACGATCTGCGGCCACGGATGCCAGCCGTCGAAGCCGAGAACCGAATCGCTCGAACTCGGTGGTGCTCTCGTATTTGGCATCCGGGTCCAAGCCGAGCGCCTGACAGAAGTCTTCCTGATGCAGGCGATGGCCGCCGTGGGTGCGGTCGTAGCGGGTGACAACCAGAGCACCTCTGCCGCCGAAGGATTCGAGAGCGGTCTGCGCTGCACTGAGGCCTGCCGTACGGGCCACAGACATCGCCCAGTGTTCGGACTCGATCAGGTAGGGCACGGTTGCGCCGCCCAGAGGTTCGGGTTTGACGATGTGAGAGGAGACCGCGCCGCCTTCCGGCCATCCCCAGGATCCATCCGGTCGTGCAACCAGCAGCACCTTGTCCTGAATTCCGGCAAGCGATGCCTGCGGAATCGCCCCCTCGGGCAGGTGATACGTCGGGAGGTCAGCGACGAGCCGATCGACTTCGTCCCCGGAGAGGTCTCTGATCGACCCAGTGGACGGGAGTTCGCCTTCGGGAAGGAATTGCACCGCGCCCGCACACTCGGCGCCGACTGCGCGCAACAGTGCCAGTTTGTCGATGGCGGTGACCCCGAGATTCGCAGCGAGTTGACGTCGAAGGTTCCCCTCGGGGAGTAGGCCTTCCAGGAACGCGGCCACGGGTCTGCCGCCTGCTCCCTTCGTGTCGGCGACCGGCTTGGTACCGAAGGGCAGCGCCAGCGAAAGCACCCGCGATCCGTGACCGAAGACTTCCAGCGCTTCGTCGGTGAATTCGAGCTTGTATCGGTAGGTCGCGGGCTCCGTGAGGCGGGCGACTCGGTGACCGTACAACCACACGTCCAGTCCGCGGCCTCTGTTGCGTGCCATCGGTCACCGTTCCTCGACGGCCACACGGCTGAACTTGGGCACGACGATCGCCTCGTAGCCACACTCGGACAGTGCGCGGATAGCGGTTTCCATGCTGACCGATCCCCCTCGTTCCAGCCTTGACACCGTCATTCTCGTGACGCCGAGCCGCTCGGCCAGCTCCGCTTGGTGCAAGCCACGCTGCTCACGAGCGTGGCGAACCGCCTGACCGAACTCGGCCGGGGTTACAGCCCGCACATGATCCATATATCAAGCATAGCCGACAATACGACCGAAGATCTATATAACGATCATCCACAATTCATCGTCCCATGATCGCTATATCGATCAGCAATCTCCGACTGGCGGTTCCCCTCCACCAACCCGGGAGGGGCGTCGCGGGGTCAGTGGGAATAGTCGCGGAAGGTCATGATGCCGCCGACCAGGACGAGCATCACCGTGAGGATGTAGACGGTGACACGGATCCAGGTGGGGCCGTAGAAGCTGACCGCCATCGACGCGCCGAGTGCCGCGAGAATCAGCACCACGCCGTAGAAGGGTGTGCGTTGCTCTCTGTCAACCATTCCTCCAGTGTCCGCCGACACGGGGCGGGCGGCAATGGTGCGGGGGAAAAGTGTGGGGTGACCGGACGGCGGGTCCGCTTGCCATCGATGTGGCCGCTGTGTTTGCGTAACCCATTGTCTCCATCAGCACGGTCGTCTTCCCGGAAGGGTGCACACACTGATGCGGATAGGCAGATTTCTTCGGGTGGCCGCGTTGTCTCTCGCGACGGTCGCCGGAATCGGTCTCGCGGCGGCACCGGCGGGCGCGGACAGCGAGCTGGACCGCTATCTGGACCTTCCCCTGGTGAATCGGGATGCCGCGCAGGGGCCCGGTGGGGTGAATCCGGAATTGCCGTACGACGGGGTCCACTTGCGGGAGCTGCTGGATCAGGCCCGCGCGCAGGGCGTGGCCCCCACCCGGTATGCCGCCTTGCTATATCAGTATTGGCTCGTCGATGTCACCGGAAAAGCGGGGATCGACCTGCGCGGCTGGGACCCGCGGGCCGGGGTGCGGGCCAATCGGCAGAATCTGATCAATTCCTACCGGTATTACGAAGACCTCCAATTGGCGCACCGGGAATTGCAGTGGGCCGGGATGGGCGGGCAGGTCGGCGCCGATTTCGGCGGCGGGCTCGAGGACTTCGAGCTGATGACCGACATCTACAGCACGCCCGGCGTCTCCGAGTCCGCCCGCGCGGTGATCGGCGCGGTCCAGCAGGTGGCGGGCCCGCAGGCGCTGGCACAGCTGCCGCGCGGGCTGTTCGCGCTGGCCGAGGCGGGCTCGCAGATCACCCCCGAGGATCTGCGCTATCTCATCGGCGCGATCCTGGTGATGCAGAAGAACATCTTCTCGGATCTGATGCCCATGCACGACGCGTATGTCACCGGAGGTCTGGACGCGCTCGCCGAATTCCAGGCGGCCGGATTGTTCGGCGACGACATCATGACCGCCTGGCGCGATATCGCCTCCGGCGACAACGATCGCATCGCCCGCGGCAATGCCGTTCTGCTACGGCGCGAACAGGATTGGGTGATCGGGGAACAATGGAATCAGGCGCGCGCGTACAAGGGTGCGGTCGGTGAGGCGATCACCTATGCCAGCGGTGCGGCCGGGTCGCCGTCGGTGGCCGGGGTGCGCCCGCCCCGCGAATTCCGGCCGGTGCGTATTCCTTTCACCATGGCCGACGGAAAACCCGCGCTGCTGACGCTGCCGCTGCCCGACTGGAACTGGTCGGAACTGGACCCGCGCTGGGACTACATCACCACCGAACTGCTCCCGAAATACAAGGACCAGGTCGAGAACAATTGGCCCGCACTGGAAGCGACCATGCGGACACCGTACGAGATCCAGATGGAAACGCACCGGCCGCTGCTGACCATTCCGCAATTGCTGGATTCGGCGATCCGCGGATTGCAGATCACACCGGTGGAGCGGGAAATGGCGGTGAACTGATGAGGTACCTGACCGCGGCCCTGGCCGTCACCCTGCTCGTCGGCGGCGCGGGAGTGGCCGCGGCGCAACCGGTTCCGCCGCGCACGCCGGGACTCGGCGAGATCTTCAACGGTTTCGTGGTCGGCTCGCTCCAGGGCGCCACACCCGGCTCCCCGGAGGAGATCTTCCACGGCCTGCTCGCCGACGACCCGTTCTACGCCGAACCCCCGCTGACCGGCACCGAGCGGCCGGGCACGCTGCTGAAGTCGAAGAAGGTCGACGTGCTGTTCACCGGGCTGAAACCGGCGAACCTGGACGCCTACAAGCTCATGTACGTCACCACCGGGCTGGACGGGGTCACCCCGGAGATCAGCACCGGAATCCTGATGATCCCGCGCGACGGGCAGCCGGTGGCGCAGAAGAAGCTGATCTCCTATCAGGAGGCCAACGACAGCGTCGGCTGGTCGTGTCATCCGAGCACGCAGTGGACCGGCGGCGCGCCGTTCGACGGGTCCTCCTGGTCGGCGCTGGGACCGCTGGCGCTGATGTTCGGCAAGGGCTACGCGGTGATGATCTCCGATGTCGGCAACGACGCCGACCGCGCGCCGCACGGGGTGTTCGCCGGCAAGTACGCCGCGCACACCCAGCTCGACGGCGCCCGCGCGGCCCTGAACTTCGGCGAGGCGGGACTCGACCCGGCGACCCAGATGGCGCTGTTCGGGATCGCCGGAGGCGGTGTCGGCGCGGCGTTCTCGGCCGAACTACAGCCCACCTACGCGCCGGAACTGAATGTGAAGTCGACCGTGCTGGAGGGGATGGTCGTCGATCAGCGCAACTTCCTGCGGGTCGCCGACGGGTCGATCGGCTCGGGATTCGGTTTCGCCACGCTGCTCGGGCTCGAGCCCCGCTATCCGGAGATGCGGGTGAACGACAAGCTCAATCCGCTCGGGCGCGCGGTGGCCGATTTCTACCGGACGCAATGCCAGGACGCCTATTTCACGATGCCGTTCGTCCCGCTGCATGCCCTGTTCGCGACCGGCCGCAGTCCCGCCGACGAGCCCGATTTCCAGTGGGCCTTCGACGACAACCTGCTCGGCCGTTCCGGCGCGCCCACCTCGAAGGTCCTCATCGCCTCGTGCGCGGCCGACGACTCGTTCATGTCGCTGGTGCCCGCCCAGGACGCGCGTAACCTGGCCGACGCCTACCGCGCGCAGGGCACCGACGTCACCTATCAGCCCACCGACTGCGGCATGCTCACCATGCTCACCGACCTCTACGGCTGGGGCACCGACCTGTTCGGGATGCAGACCATCGACTGGCTGGCCGCGCAGTTCGACTGACCGCCCGCCCGTACGGCCCCGTAACCGGCGCCGTGGGGCCAGAATCGAGGGATGAGCAGTACCGCATCGGCAGTCGCCATCGCCGTCGTGTTCGTCTGGCTCGGCATGGTCGTGGCCATCTCGTTCCTCGAGGCACCGCTGAAGTTCCGCGCGCCGCAGGTCACCCTCGCGATCGGGCTGGGGATCGGACGTCTGGTGTTCCGCGCGCTCAACGGGTTCGAGACCCTGTGGGCCGCGATCGTGATCGCGACGCTGGCGCTCGACCCGCCCGGCACGACCGCCCTCGCCGCCCTGGGGACGGCCGTGCTCGCGCTGGCGGTCCAGCTGATCGCGGTGCGGCCCCGGCTGACCCGCCGCAGCGACGCGGTGCTGGCCGGTCTGGACGCGCCCCGCTCGCACGGACACTTCGTCTACATCGGCCTGGAGGCGGTGAAGACCCTCGCCCTGCTCGTCGGCGGCATCGCGCTGCTGGCGGGCGCCTGACGGGCCGCGTTCACCGCGAGCGGCGGTAGGCGGCGACGAACATCGCCACTCCCACCGACAGGGCCGCGACGACGGCGATCGCCAGCAGGATCAGCGGGGTGGTGGCGGCGGCCACCCCCGCGCCGTTGCGGCGGATCAGCGCGGCGGCGATCAGCGGGCCGACCATGGCCAGCCCGGCCGCGGTCAGCACCATACCGCCGGTGATCAGTTCGACGGGGCCGAGCGAGAAGCCCGCCGAGCGGGCCCGTCGCACAGGTTGAACTCCGGCACCCAGCAAACGATGCTCGACGGACATGGCTACCCCTTCCGGTTACCACGCGGACACCCTGTTGAACTGGTAACCGAAAGGTACCCCTTCCCGCTCTCTGCCACGCCGCACCGTGATCCGACTGACGCCGAGACCGACATCAGCAACTTCTCAGCGACCAGGTGTGCCACCGCGAGCAGCCTGTCATGCCCGCCGCTCGTAGCGCTGACGGGCGCGTTCGTGGGCGGTGCGCAGGAGTTCGCGGAGGGTGTCGGCGGTGCGCTCGGCCGGGTCGACGACGGCGAGCCAGCCCGCGGCGGCATAGAGCGGGTGGGCGTGGACCGTGTCGGGGACGCTCGGGTCGGTATCGGCGGTGGTGTGGTCGCGGAGGGCCTGTTTGCCCGCGGCGATATTGACGCGGTAGGCGCCCGGGCGGTCCAGCCGCGACAGTTCGTCGCCCGGGTAGTTCTTGGTGACGATGGTGGCGAAGGGCTGGGTGGTGGTGGGGACCTCGCCGTCGGGGGCGTAGTAGAAGAAGGTGTCGCCCCAGCTGATCTCCGGGTGGGCGCTGCCCTCGGCCGGGCTGAGGACGAGCACGCCGCCGAGGCCGCGGACGTAGTCGATGATGTCGGTTATCGTCATGGTTCGAGCGTCGCATTGAAGTGCTTGTGTGGACTTCGGCACCGATATCCGGGGGTTTCGCGTGGACAACCTCAACTCGCCGGTCGGGCGCACCGTCGATGTGGCGCGCGCGGCCGGGTACTCCACGCAGCAGGTGCGCGATCTCGAACGCGCGGGCGTGCTGCCCGCGGCCGGGCGCACGGCCGGTGGACATCGGATCTATCGCGAGGTGCACCTGCGCTCGGCGCTGGCCTACCGGGCGCTGGCGGCGGGGGCGAGTCCGGGTGCGGCGGGGGCGATCCTGAGGGCGGTGCACACCGGGCGCACGGGCGAGGCGCTGGCCGCGCTCGATGCTGCGCACGCGCGTCTGCACACCGAGCGGGCGGATCTCGAGCTGGCCGTGCGGGCCGCGGCGGCGGTGTCGGGCGAGGCGATCGTCGAGGTGCGGCGCTCGGATTCGATGACGATCTCCGAGCTGGCCGGGGCACTCGGGGTCCGAGCGTCGGCGTTACGGCATTGGGAGGCCAGCGGTCTCGTGGTGCCGGACCGGGAGGGCACCGCCCGGCGCTACTCCCCCGCGCAGGTGCGCGACGCGCGGATCGTGCACCAGCTGCGCCGGGCCGGGTATCGCATCCCGCAGCTGCGCGCGGTGCTGCCGGAGTTGTTGCGGGCCGGGGGTTCCGGCGACCTGTCCGGGGCGCTGGCGGCCAGGGACTCGGCGATCACCGCGCGTTCACTGGCACTGGTGGCGGGGGCCGCCGCGCTGCACGCGGTGATTCAGTCCTCGGCGGTGCTGCCCGACAGCGGCATGGCGGGCAGGCCCAGCTTGCGGTGATCCCAGGAGCGGACCCGGTTCGGCTCCACGCGCACCACGATGCGCTTGTTCATCATCGCCTCGACGAACGGGTGCACCTCGGGGCTGTACGGGCCGACATAGCGTTCGTAGATGTCGACGGCCGCTTTCCAGTACTCGTCGGCGGTGGTGTCCTCGAGCAGGCTCGCGGTGCCCTCGATCGCGACGCCGCGCAGCTGGTCGTAGGTGTCGCCGGCTTCGGCCATGCAGGTGATGGTGGGGTCGCGACGCAGGTTCACCGCCTTCTGCGACTTGGCCTTGGTCTCGAAGTAGATCACCCCGTCGATGTGCCCGAACCACATCGCGGTGAGATGCGGTTTGCCGTCCTTGTCGAGCGTGGCCAACGTGAGCACCCGGCTCCGGTCCAGAAACCGCGCGATCTCCTCCGCGCTCATCTGCACCGCCGCCCGCTGATTGACTCCCACGCCTGCCACCTTCCACTCCGAACCACCTGCGGCCGACCCTACCGACCCCTCACCCCCACCGAACCCGAATTCCGCAACCCACCCCCGACCAGGGAAACGCGGCGCACAGCGTCCTATTCACCGCAGGATTTGCGGTGAATAGGACGTACAATCACCGCATGGACCGGCGATGGCGCTACATCTGGGAGGACCCGGAGTGGCCCGTGCTGCGATACGACGCCGCGCGGCTGGCGATCCCGCTCGCCGACGTCGCGCATGCGCAGGGCAAGTTGCTGGGCAGGCTCACCGACACCCCGGCGGAGATCCGGGACCAGGCAGGGCTCGCCGCGCTCACCGCCGACGTGGTGAAAACGAGCGAGATCGAGGGCGAGTTGCTCGATGTCGCGTCGGTGCGCTCCTCGATCGCGCGGAGACTGGGCGTCGACATCGGCGCGACCATTCCCGCCGACCGGCGGGTGGACGGCGTGGTCGACATGATCCTCGACGCGACGATCCACCACGATCTACCGATCAGCGACGAGCGGCTGTTCGGCTGGCATGCCGGGCTGTTCCCCACCGGATATTCGGGGATCACCCGCGTGCGGGTCGGCGGCTGGCGTACCGACGAGACCGGGCCGATGGAGGTGATCTCCGGCCCGTACGGGCGGCAACGCGTCCACTTCGAGGCACCGCCCGCGGATCGGCTCGATACGGAAATGAACCGGTTCATGGAGTGGTTCGACACGGCGACACCGGATCATCCCATCGTGAAAGCCGGGCTGGCGCACCTGTGGTTCGTCACGCTGCATCCCTTCGACGACGGAAACGGCCGTATCGCAAGGGCTCTCGGCGATCTCGCCCTGGCGCGCGCCGACCGCAGCCCGCGGCGCTTCTACAGTGTGTCCGCGCAGATCCAGCGAGATCGCAAGGCCTACTACGACATTCTGGAACGCACGCAGAAGGGCACCCTGGATGTGACCGGCTGGCTGGCCTGGTTTCTCGAGACGGTGCGGCGCGCCATCGCGGCTGCGGAGGAGAACGTCGACAGCGTGCTCGAGAAGGCCCGATTCTGGCGACGTTGGGATCGGGCGGTCCTCAACAGCCGCCAGATCATCGTGCTCAACCGGCTGCTCGACGGCTTCGACGGCAAACTCACCACCCGTAAATGGGCGATCCTCACCAAGTCGTCGCAGGACACCGCACTGCGCGATATCAACGAGCTCGTCGAGCTCGGGGTCCTGCGCCGGTCGGCGGCCGGGGGGCGGAGTACGTCCTATGAGCTCGTCACGGGGTGACGATCGGGAAGTTGGGGTCGGGGGTGTCGAGGAGGGCGAAGAGGCGCTGGAGGACGGTGGGGTCGCCGGTGTGGTCGACGCCGTCGAGGCCCTTGCCCGCAAGGATGCCCAGGAGCTGGGGTTTGGTGAGGGTGAGGGTGAGGGTGAGGTCGGCCTTCGAGCGGGGGTCGACGGTGCGGATCAGGACGCCGTTGGACAGGGTCAGGCGCATGACGGTGTCCAGGTCGGTGAAGTGCCATTCGATGCGGAAGGAATCCTGCGCGGCGCGTGGGCCGTTCACGCGGATGGCGAGGGTGTCGAAGACCTGCTCGACCGAGAGCGCGGCCGCCATCCCGCCGCCCAGATTCAGCGCGGTCGGCTGGATTCCGTCGCGTAGTTCGTTCGCACCGGTCAGATAGATGCAGCGCCAGGTGGCGTTCTCGGCACCGAACCCGAGCCGCTGATAGGTCTTCGCCAGCGCTTCCTTCGCCACGGTGCTCTGTGGCTCGGCGAACACCGCGTGCTTGAGCAGTTCGGCGGCGAACCTCAGATCACCCTTGGCGGCGTATTCCTCGGCCTTGTCGATCACCGCGTCGAGTCCGCCGATCGTCTCGACGTAGCGCACCGCGAGATCCACGGGTGGACGCTGCCACAGCGAGCTCGGGTTGCCGTCGTACCAGCCGAGGTAGCGCTGGTAGACCGCCTTGATGTTGTGGCTGACCGAACCGTAGTAGCCGCGCGCGCTCCACGCGTCGGCCAGGCCGGGCGGCAGTTCGATCTCCTCGGCGATCTCGACGCCGGTCTGTCCGTTGTTGAGCAGCCGCAGTGTCTGATCGTGCAGGTACATGTAGAGGTCGCGCTGCACCGACAGGTACGCGCGGATGTTGTCGGTGCCCCAGGTGGGCCAGTGGTGCGAGGCGAAGGCGACATCGGCGTCGATGGCGAACATCTCGATCGCCTCGTCGATGTAGTGCGACCAGATCCGGGGGTCACGGACCTGCGCGCCACGCAACGTCAAGAGGTTGTGCAGATTGTGAGTGGCGTTCTCGGCCAGACACAACGCCCGGCGCTGCGGGAAGTAGAAGTTCATCTCGGCGGGCGCCTCGGTGCCCGGTGTCATCTGGAAGACGATCGACACTCCGTCGACGGTCTCCTGTTGACCGGTGTGGGTGATGTCGACCGTGGGCGGGATCAGCCCGAAGGTACCGGTGGAGGTCTGAATGCCGAGGCCGGTGCTGCACTGGCCCTCCGGTCCCGGTGTCATCCCCATGCCGTACATGTAGGTGCCCCGCCGGGTCATCGCCACGCCCGCGTAGACGTTCTCCGAGACCGCCTCGGCCATGAATCCCCGCGGCGCCAGGATCGGCACGTCACCACGGCCGTCGGGTAGCACGCCTTCGACACCGCCGAAGTGGTCGCCGTGTGAGTGGGTGTAGATCACGCCGGTGACCGGCCGGTCGCTGCGATGCTCGCGGTACAGCTTCAGTCCCGCCGCGGCGCATTCGGCGGAGATGAGCGGGTCGATGACGATGATGCCCGTGTCGCCCTCGACGATGGTCATATTGGAGATGTCGAACCCGCGGATCTGGTAGATCCCCTCGGTGACCTGGTAGAGGCCGTTCTTCACGACCAGCTGGGCCTGCCGGAACAGGCTCGGGTTCACGGTGTCGGGGCAGGGTCCGTCGAGGAAGCCGTAGGCGGAGGTGTCGAACACGACGGTGCCGTCGGCCTTGGTGATGCGCATCGGGGTCAGTGTCGCGAGGAAGCCGCGGTCGGCGTTCTCGAAATCGGTGCGATCGTCGTAGTCCAATGCCATCGGACGTCAGCTCCTCAGTGGTGGGGTGGGGAGGTCGGCGGTCGCGGCGGCGACGGTCGGGTAGATGCCGATGGGGGTGTCGCCGGCTTCGGCGGAGCCGAGGGCGTCGCCGAACTGGGCTACCGAGCGGGCGATGCGGAAGTCGATTCGTTTGTGGGCCAAAGCGTTGCGGAGGTCGAGCAGCATTTCGGCGGCGGTGACGTCGAGGGAGGGTGAGGTCTCCGCGTCGAGGACGACCAGGCGGGTCGAGTCGGTGCACAGACTCTCGATACGGTCGCGCACGTAGCCGGAATTGGCGAAGAACAGCCCGGATTCGACGCGGAGCACCAGCAGGTCGGGGCGCGCGGTGAGCTCGGGATGGCGGGCGGTGTCCACCCAGACCGAGCCCTGTTTCGCGAGCGCGGCCACGTGCGGCTGCGAGGCGCGATAGACCAGCAGCAGCACCGACACGCCCACACCGATGAGCAACCCGGGCAGGGTGTCGAACAGCAGCACTCCGAACATCGCGGCCATGGCGGCGAGGAAGTCGGCGCGGGCGGCGCGCCCGTAGATGCTGCCCAGCAGCTGGCTCCACACCCGGTAGAGGCGGCGCAGGGCGGCGATGTCGACCAGTTCGATCACCGCCGCGATCACCACCGCGGCCAGGGTGGCCTCGGGCAGCTTCTCGAACAGGCCGGTGAGGAACAGCAGGGTCAGTACCGTGAGTGCCGCGACGACGAGCCCGCTGACCTGGGTCTTCGCGCCCGCCCCACCGTTGACCGCGGTCTTGGACAGGGAGCCGTTGACCACCATGCCCGAGGCCAGCCCGGACCCCAGATTCGCCGCGCCGAGCCCGAACAGCTCCCTGTTGGCGTCGATGGTGTAACCCGACTTGGCCGCATAGGTTTTCGCCGCGCCGAGCCCCTCGGCGAAGCCGATCACGAGTACGCCGACGGCCGGTCCGAGCAGGTCGAGGTAGTCGTGGAAGCCGACGCCGCCCGGCAGGCCGAGCGCGGGCAGGCCCGCGTCGATGTGCCCGACGATGGCGACGCCCTTGTCGTCGAGCCCGAACAGCTGCACCGCGACGATGCCGAACACCACGGCCAGCAGCGAACCGGGCACCAGCGGCAGCCAGCGTTTCACGCCGAGCACGATCGCCAGGCTGAGCAGGCCGATCAGCAGTGTGCGCCACTGGGTGTCGCCGAGATTCCCCAGCAGTCCCCAGGTCTGTTCGAAGAAGTTGCCCTCATGCTTGTGCACGCCGAACAGCTTGGGCACCTGGCCGATGATGATCGTCAGCGCCAGGCCGACGATGAAACCCTTGAGCACCGGTTCGGAGATGAACGCGGCGATGAAACCGAGCCGGATCAGCCCGGCCAGCAGGCCCGCGATGCCGGTGGCCACGGCCAGTGCCGTGGACAGGGCGAGGTAGCGTCCGGCGTCGGCACCGGCCAGCGGGGTGATGATCGCGGCCGAGAGCGCCGCCGTCGCCGACATCGGCCCCACCACCAGGTGCCGTGAACTGCCCGCCAGCGCGTAGAGGACCAGCGCCGGCACCGCCGCGTAGAGACCGACGACCGGCGGCACCCCGGCGATCGAGGCATACGCCAGCGCCTCGGGCACCATGACCGCCCACACCGTGAGCCCGGCGACCACGTCCGGCCTGATCCAGGCGCGCCGATACCCCTGCAAGGACTCGAAGACCGGTAGCGATTTCACCCGAACTCCCTTCAGAGCCCGCCGAGGCCCTTGCCGACCACGACCGCGCCCATCACCAGCAGCACGATCGCCATCACGGCGTGGTTGTTGGCCTGCAACCACTGCCGCGCCGAGTCGAGCGTGGGCCCGAGCCGGTCGGCGGCGAGCGCGTAGCCGATGACCACCGCGAGCACGCTGGCCGAGCCGAGCAGGGTGAACACCACGATCGCGACGATCTCGCCGCCCGCGCTCAGCCCACCCGCGCCGATGGCCACGCCCGCCGAGACGCACAGCAGCAGGTTCTTGGGGTTCACCGCCGAGAGCACCGCGCCCAGACCCGCCGCCTTGACGACGGTGAGGGTGTCGATGGCCTGCATCCAGCCGGGGACCTCGGTGTCGGCGCGCGAACTCCACTGCTCGGCGGCCAGCGCGATCAGCAGCACGCCCAGCACGATCTTGATCCAGGACGCCGCGGCCGACGGCTGCTTGTCGGTCGAGTCGCCGAGCAGGCCCGCGAGCAGCGTCACCACCACGGTCACCGCGAGGATGCCGCCGACCCACCCGGCCGCGAACCCCTTCGCCGCACCGCCCGCGTTCTTCGACAGGATCATGAGAATGGCCGCGACGATCGGGATGGGCGAGATCGCCACACCGACTGCGAGCGGCAGCAGATCACCGATGACTGAGCCCATGCGGCTCACGGTAGGAGCGGCCGGGCATTCGCGCGTCACACGTTGCGGGTGAGATCCGTGCGAACGACTACACCCCGCTGGACCCCGTCGACTTCCAGGTGCCCGGCCCCGAACACGCGGGCACCGTCTTCTTCACCACCCCCGACGGGCGCCACTGCGCCATCTACTGGAACAACGGCCCGTCGGGCTGCGACGCGGTGCCGATCGACGCACCCGAGGGGACCAACCAGGTGCGGGTGGGCATCGTCGAGGCGGCGCATTTCGTCGCCGCCGAGGAGCCGACCTTCACCCATCCGGACGCCCAGGTGCTGCCGGAGGGGCACCGGATCACGCTGGAGAACACCACCTGTGGCGTCGGCTACCAGGGGACGGTGAGCTGCGAGGTCGGTGAGCACGGCTTCGTCCTGGCGGCCACCTACAGCGTGCTGCGCTAGGCCCTGATCAGCTCGAACAGCGCGGTGACGCTCTGTTCGCCACGGCCTGCCGCGACCGCGCGTCGCAGCAGGTCGTGGATCGGGGCGTGCCAGGACATGTCGACGCCCGATTCGGCGGCGAGCTCGACCTCGGATTCGACGGCCGTGTGGAACAGCTCGATCGAGGACCCGAGCCGGGTGTAGTCCGCGCTGTCGATCTCCTCGGCCAGCACCGGCAGGATCGACTCGATCATCCGCAGCCATTTCACCGAGTGCTCGACCATGCTGTGGGCGGGGAGCCCGCGCGCGGCCAGCACCGCCGCACCCTCCACGAAGCCGAGCAGGGCGGGAAGCAGGGTGGCGCCGACGGCCGACTCGTAGAGCGCCGCGAGATCGGGTGCGGGACCGAGGAATTCGAGGTCGCCACCGAGCACGCGCAGGGTCTCGAGATGGTCGTCGAACACCTGCCGGTCGCCCCCGAAGTACAGCGGCGTGTCCGGATCACCCACGGCCGCCGGGACGTTCTTGATCGCGCCGCCGAGATAGCGGGCCCCGCCGCAGTGCGCCCAGCGGGCGAATTCCCGTGCCTGGGAGGGGGTTCCGCTGTTGAGGGTGATGATGTCGCGACCGGCTAGCGCGTCGGCGGGCAGGTGTTCGCGGGTGGCCTCGAAGGTGGTCGGCACCGCGATGGTCAGCGTGCTCGCGGCCACGGCGTCGCCGATGGCGGTGTGCGCGGTCGCGCCCGCGGCGGCCAGCGGCGCGGTGCGCTGTGCGGTGCGATTCCAGACGTGGGTGCGGTATCCGGCCGCGAGCAGCGCGCGGGCCAGGGCGCTGCCCATCGATCCGGTCCCGAGCACGGTGACCGACTTGCTCATCTCGACTCCGATCCGCGGGATCCGGCGATCTCCGCTGGAACGAGTCTCGGCGCGGCGCGACAGGCACCACAAGTACGCACTTTGCGCGGGAGTTGCCCACCTCCGGGTAAGGATCGAGGTCGGCGGGCTGTGAAGTGTCCAGGGTCGGTGCGAGGATCGCCGGGGTGGCGGGCCGAAGTCGTAGAGTTTGCGTATGTCGGACGCCGAAATGACCGAATTGGTGCAGCGCACGCTAGACCAGGCGTTGCTCGGTGGACCCCGGGCCTACACGCGCACGCAGGTGGGCGAGCGGTCCGGAGTGCCCGAGGCCGAGTCGCGGCGGCTGTGGACCGCGCTGGGCTTCCCGGCCACCGATGACGACCAGGTCGACTACACCGAACTCGACATCGCCGCCGTCACCAATTTCCGCGGCATGAAAGTGGTGGCCGCCTCGGGTCTGCGCCAGCAGGCGGCCGCGGCGCGCACCATCGGTCAGGGCATGGCGCGGCTGGCCGAATGGCAGGCCGACCTGGTGGTCGCCGAGATCAAGGCGCGGGTGGCCGACGCCGACCCGGCCGTCCCGCTCGACGAAAGGGTCAGGGCGGCAACGGAATCGACACTGGCCGGCGTGGAGCAGTTGCAGACCTATGTCTGGCGCAGGCATCTGGCCGCCGCGGCCGCGCGGGTCATGGACGCGAGCGGGGCGACCACCGAGGGCTCGCTGCGCACACTGGCCGTCGGGTTCGCCGACATGGTCGGTTTCACCCGATTGACCCGGCATCTGCATCCCGACGAATTGTCCACGCTGCTGGAGGCTTTCGAGTCCACCACCACCGCGGCGATCACCGACAACGGCGGCTGGGTGATCAAGAACGTCGGCGACGAGGTGATGTTCGCCGCCGAGACCGCCGTCGACGCGGCGCGCATCGCCCTGGCCATCCAGGAGTCGACCATGCTGGTCGGCGGCACCCCCGAACTGCGGGTGGCCCTGGCCTACGGCGAGGTGCTGCAACGCTTCGGCGACCTCTACGGCTCGGTCGTCAATATCGCCGCCCGGCTCACCGGCGTGGCCCGCCCCGGCAACATCCTCATCGACGACGCCGCCGCGGCCGCCCTCGAGGGCGACCCGGAGTTCGCCATCCGCCATCTGCGCAGCGTCCGCGTCCGCGGCTTCAACCGCCTGCGCCCCCACCGCCTGCGCCCCGCATGAGCGGCGAGGTGCGCCACGACGACACCGTTGCCTACGGTATGTGGGTGGACATGGATTGGGACGGGGTGCGGCAGCGCTGCACGGTCTTCGCCGACGACGCGGTGCTCGCGCTGAACAAGCCCGCGGGGATCTCGGTGACCGGGGAACGGCACGACACCGACCTGGTGGAGCTCGCGCAGGCGGCCGGGACCCAGCTGTATCCGGTGCACCGGATCGACAAGGTGACCTCCGGGCTGGTGCTGCTGGCGACCGATCTGGCCGCGCACGGGCAGCTGACCAGGCAGTTCAACAAGCAGACGGCGCAGAAGCGGTATCTGGCGATCGTGTCGGGGGCGGAGCTGCCGGATCGTGGCGAGATCGATCTGCCGCTGAGCGTGGGGCGCAAGAACCGGGTGCGGGTCGCCGCCCCGCGCGAGGCCATCCGGCGCGAGGGCGACCGCTGGTTCGTCGAGGAGGCCGATCTGCTGCCCGCCAAGAACTATCCCTCGCGCACGCGCTTCGTCACCGTCGCGCGCCACGGTGAGCACGCCCTGCTGGCGGTCGAGCCGGTCACCGGGCGACGGCACCAGATCCGCGTCCAGCTGGCCTGGATCGGGCACCCCATCCTCGGCGACCCGCTGTTCGACCGCACCGCCACCCATCCCCGCACCCACCTGCACTCCTGGCGCCTGACCCTCGACGCCGACTGGCTGACTCCTCCGGTGCTCGCCCTCGAGGCCACCCCCGGCCCCGACTTCTGGGCACCGCTCACCGACGACCCCGCGGCGGGTGCCGAACTCCTGCGCACGGCGGCCGGACTAATCTCGCCCGGCGGGTGAGCGGCGACACAGACCGGGGCTCCGGTTTCGGGTGGTGGTGCGGCTCATGGAGACGGATAAGCGCAGGTCATCTAGCCTGGATGGGTGCCGATGAGTCATACCGGCGCACTCTGACGCAACGGAGCGATCCCAGAGAAGAAAGCGACTGCCGATGATCCTGGCGGCTCAGCTCAGCGACACCCATTTCGACCTCAGCACACGCAACACCGAACGGGTGGAGGCGGTGATGGGCTACCTCGCGGAGCTGCCGCGCAGGCCCGACGTCATCCTCGTGACCGGCGACCTCACCGATTCCGGCAAGCCCGAACAGTACGCGCAAGCCCGCCTGGCCCTGCGCTCCGAGATCCCCGTGCACGTGCTGCCCGGCAATCACGACGACCGCGCCGCCCTGCGCGCGGAATTCCTCGGCGAACCCGCCACCACCACGCCCGTCAACAGCGCCCATCGCGTCGGCCCGCTCACCGTGCTCATGCTCGACTCCAGCATTCCCGGCGAACCCAGCGGCCGCCTCGACGAGGACACCTACGACTGGCTGCGCGCCGCCCTGGCCGACGCCCCCGCCGACGGCCCCGTCCTGCTGGCCCTGCACCACCCGCCCAAGCCCCTGTTCAGCCCCATCGTGGACGTCATCGCGCTGGCCGATCCGGGCCGCCTGGCCGCCGTGGTCGCCGGGGACCCGCGCATCGTGGGCACCCTCACCGGCCACGCCCACTCCCCCATCGCCACCACCTTCGCGGGCAAACCCATGATCACCTGCCCCAGCACCGCCTCGGTCCTGGGCGGCACCTGGGAGGTGACCCCGCCCCACCGGGTGATGGACTACGCCCCCGACCCGGCCATCGCCCTGCACGTCATCGACGAATCCTTCGGCCTGACAACCCATTTCCGCACCGTCGCGATGGGCGGCTGGCTCTCGGAACCCCCGGCCTGACCGCACTCCCAGCCCCGCACCCGCGACCCCGAGGAGCGGCGGCCACGAAGTGGCCGGTCGCGGCCGGGTCGCCGGTCAGGCGCCGTTGC
>NZ_JBSGDP010000064.1:0-36561 GCF_053602435.1 Nocardia sp. NPDC004415 | reverse complement strand
AATCACCGGCCGGGGGGCCAACCCCTCCAACACAATCTACGGAACCGCTGGTTGTTACCCTAACACCACACCGGGGCACTCGTGTACACCGTGGGGCGCCGCGCCCCCCCCCCCCGGGGGGCGCCCGACCGCGGGACTAGTACGAGCGCGGCAGGCCGAGCGAGTGCTGCGAGACGAAGTTCAGGATCATCTCGCGGCTGACCGGGGCGATGCGCATGATGCGCGCCGCCTGCAGCATGGCCGACAGGCCGACCTCCTTGGTCAGGCCGGAGCCGCCGTGGGTCTGGATGGCCTGGTCCAGCGCCTTGATGCTGGCCTCGGCCGCCGCGTACTTGGCCATGTTGGCGGCCTCGGCGGCGCCGAACTCGTCGCCGGAGTCGTAGAGGGTGGCGGCCTTCTGCATCATCAGCTTGGCCAGTTCCAGCTCGATCTTGATCTGCGCCAGCGGATGCGAAATGCCCTGGTGCGCACCGATCGGCGTCTTCCAGACGGTGCGCTCCTTGGCGTATTCCACCGCGCGGTCGATGGCGTAGCGGCCGAGGCCGATGGCCATGGCCGAGCCCATGATGCGCTCGGGGTTCAGGCCGGCGAACAGCTGGGCCAGCGCGGCGTCCTCGGAACCGACGAGGGCGTCGGCGGGCAGGCGCACATCGTCGAAGAACAGGGTGTACTGGTTGTCCGGCTCGATGACGTCCATCTCCTGGACGTTCTTCACCAGGCCGGGCGCGTCCACCGGGACGATGAACAGCGCGGGCTTGAGCTTGCCGGTCTTGTGGTCCTCGGTGCGCGAGACCACCAGGATGGCCTCGGCCTGATCGACACCGGAGATGAAGATCTTGCGGCCGTTGAGGATCCAGTCGCCACCGTCGCGGCGCGCGGTGGTGGTGATCTGGTGCGAGTTGGAGCCCGCGTCGGGCTCGGTGATGGCGAAGACCATCTTGGCCGAGCCGTCGGAGAGCTTGGGCAGCCAGTTCTGCTTCTGCGCGTCGGTGCCGTACTTGGTGATGATGGTGCCGCAGATGGCCGGGGAGACCACCATGAGCAGCAGACCGGCGCCCTGGGCGGAGAGCTCTTCCTGCACCAGCGCCAGCTCGTACATGCCCGCGCCGCCGCCGCCGAACTCCTCGGGCAGGTTCACCCCGAGGAAGCCGAGCTTGCCCGCCTCGTCCCACAGTTCGGTGAGCGGCTCGTTCTTGCGCGAGAGCGGCAGCACGTAGTCGCGGTAGTTGTATTTGGCCGCCAGCGACGCGACCGCCGCCCGCAGCGCGGTCTGCTCGTCGGTTTCGGTGAAGCTCATGCCTGCTCCTGCTCTTCTTCCTCGACCACCGCGAGGACGGTTCCGACCTCGACCTGCTGGCCGACGGTCACATTGAGTGCGCTGAGGACGCCGGTGGCGGGCGCGGCGATGGTGTGTTCCATCTTCATCGCCTCGAGCCACAGGATGGGCTGGCCCTGGGTGACCTGATCGCCCTCGGCGGCCCCGAGCCGGATGACGCTGCCCGGCATGGGCGCCAGCAGCGAACCGGCCGCCACCTGCTCGGACGGGTCGGTGAAGCGCGGCAGCCTGCGCACGGCCACCGGGCCGAGCGGGGAGTCCACCGCGACGAGGTCGCCGTAGCGGGCGATCTCGAACTGCCTGCGCACCGGGCCGCGTTCGCCGGGCACGGCCAGCACCACGCGCTCCGGGGTCGCCGAGATCAGCTCGAGGCCGTCGTGGCCTTCGACCTGCACGCCGTTGCGGGTGAAGCGGTAGCGCACCTCGTGGGTGCCGGAGGTGCGGCTCTCGTAGGACTTGGTCTGCGGCAGCGAGGCCAGGTTGCGCCAGCCACTGGGCGCCAGCCGGGTGAAGCGGCTGGCAGCGTGGTTGGCGGCCGAATCCGCGAGGGCCGCGGCGACGATGGACAGCGCCTCGTCGGCTTCCGAGGCCAGCGGCGCGGACAGCGCGGCCAGGTCGTGGGTGACGAAGAAGGCGGTGTCGGTGTCGCCGGCCAGGAACGCCGGGTGCCGCAGCACCCGCACGAGCAGGTCGCGATTGGTGACCAGGCCGTGGATCTTGGCGCGCTGCAACGCGGTGGCGAGCAGATGCGCTGCCTCCGCGCGGGTTTCGGCGTAGGAGATGACCTTGGCCAGCATCGGGTCGTAGTGCACGCCGACGACCGAGTCGTCCACCACGCCGGTGTCCAGGCGCACGCCCGGCTGCTCCAGCACGGTGAATTCCCCGGCGGTGAACGGGATCTCGATCTTGTGGACCGGGCCGCTCTGCGGCTGCCAGTCGTGTGCCGGGTCCTCGGCGTAGAGACGGACCTCGATCGAGTGGCCGCGCAGGGCGGGCTGGGTGGCGGGCAGCGGCAGACCCGAAGCCACCTGGAGTTGCAGGCGGACCAGGTCGAGACCGGTGGTCTGCTCGGTGACCGGATGTTCCACCTGGAGGCGGGTGTTCATCTCCAGGAAGAAGAAGTCGCCCTTCTCGTCGGCCAGGAACTCGACGGTGCCCGCACCTTCGTAGCCGATGGCCTCGGAGGCCAGGCGCGCGGCCTCGAACAGCCGGTCGCGCATGCCTTCGACCTTCTCGACCAGCGGCGAGGGCGCCTCCTCGACGACCTTCTGATGCCGACGCTGGATCGAGCACTCACGCTCGCCCACGGCCCAGGTCTTGCCGAAAGTGTCCGACATGACCTGCACTTCGATGTGCCGACCGGTCTCGAGGTAGCGCTCACAGAACACCGTCGGGTCACCGAAAGCCGACTCGGCCTCCCGACGGGCCGCCGCGATCTGGTCCTGGAGATCACCCAGCTCGCGCACCACGCGCATACCGCGACCACCGCCACCGGCGGAGGCCTTGATGAGCACGGGCAGGTGCGCCTCGGTGACCTCGGCCGGGTCCAGCTCGGCCAGCACCGGCACGCCCGCGGCGTCCATCATCTTCTTGGACTCCACCTTGGAGCCCATCTGCTCGATGGCCGCGACCGGCGGACCGATCCACACCAGACCAGCGTCGAGCACGGCGCGCGCGAATTCGGCGTTCTCCGAGAGGAATCCGTAGCCAGGGTGGATGGCGTCTGCACCGGCCGACAGCGCGGCCTCGATGATCAGCTCACCGCGCAGGTAGGTCTCGGCGGGGGTGTTGCCGGGCAGCCGGATGGCGGCGTCGGCCTCGGCGACGTGCGGTGCGGCCGCATCGGCGTCGGAGTAGACGGCGGTGGTGCCGATACCCATCCGGCGGCAGGTGGCGAACACGCGACGCGCGATCTCACCACGGTTGGCAACCAGAACATTCGTAATCGCCATGTCGCGCCTCACATTCGGAAGACGCCGAAGCCCTCGGCGCCCTGGATCGGTGCGTTGTGGATGGCCGACAGGGCCATTCCCAGCACGGTGCGGGTGTCACGGGGGTCGATGGTGCCGTCGTCGAAGAGCCTGCCCGACAGGAACATCGGCATGGCCTCGGCCTCGATCTGCGCCTCCACCATGGCGGCCAGCCCGGCGGCGGCCTCCTCGTCGAAGGGCAGGCCCTTGGCCTCGGCGGCGCCGCGCTGCACGATGGTGAGCACGCCACCGAGCTGCGCGCCGCCCATCACGGCGGACTTGGCGCTGGGCCAGGCGAACAGGAAGCGCGGGTTGAACGCGCGCCCGCACATGCCGTAGTGGCCCGCGCCGTAGGAGGCGCCCATGAGCAGCGAGATGTGCGGCACCTTGGAGTTGGCGACCGCGTTGATCATCATCGCGCCGTGCTTGATGATGCCGCCGTGCTCGTACTCCTTACCGACCATGTAGCCGGTGGTGTTGTGCAGGAACAGCAGTGGCGTGTTCTTCTTGTTGGCCAGCTGGATGAACTGGGTGGCCTTCTGCGATTCCTCGGAGAACAGCACACCGCGCGCGTTGGCCAGGATGCCGATCGGGTAGCCGTTGATCTCGGCCCAGCCGGTGACCAGGCTGGAACCGTAGAGCGGCTTGAACTCGTCGAAGTCCGAACCGTCGACGACGCGGGCGATCACCTCGCGCGGGTCGAACGGGATCTTCAGGTCCGAGGGCACGATGCCGAGCAGTTCCTCGGGATCGTAGAGCGGGGAGATGACCTCGGCGCGCGGCTCGGGGCCCTGCTTCTTCCAGTTCAGCCTGCGCACGATATTGCGGCCGATGCGGATGGCGTCCTGCTCGTCGGCGGCCATGTAGTCGGCCAGACCCGAAGTGCGGGCGTGCATCTCGGCGCCGCCGAGGGTCTCGTCGTCGGAGTCCTCACCGGTGGCCATCTTCACCAGCGGCGGGCCAGCCAGGAAGACCTTCGCGCCCTCCTTGACCATCACGACGTAGTCGGACATACCGGGGATGTAGGCGCCACCGGCGGTGGAGTTGCCGAAAACCAGGGAGATGGTGGGGATTCCGGCCGCCGACGCCTGGGTGAGGTCGCGGAACATCGCGCCACCCGGGATGAAGACTTCCTTCTGCGTCGGCAGATCCGCGCCGCCGGACTCCACCAGCGAGATCACCGGCAGCCGGTTCTCCCGCACGATGTCGTTGATGCGCAAGGTCTTCCGCAGCGTCCACGGGTTCGAGGTGCCACCGCGCACGGTCGGGTCGGGGGCGACGATCATGCACTCGATGCCCTCGACGATGCCGATGCCCGCGATGGTGGACGCGCCGACGTGGAAGTCACTGCCCCAGGCGGCGAGCGGGCACAGCTCGAGGAACGGCGAGTCCTCGTCGAGCAGCAGTTCGATGCGCTCGCGGGCGGTCAGCTTGCCGCGCTTGTGATGGCGGGCCACCTTCTCCGGCCCGCCACCGGCGATCGCCTTGGCGAACTCGCCCTCGATCTCGGCGAGCTTGGTGGTCATGGCCTCGGCGGCCGCGGTGTACTCCTCGGACGCGGGGTCGAGGGTGGAACGGAAGGTCGTCATGCTTGGTACCCCAATACTTTCGACGCCAGCATGGTCAGGATCTCGTTGGTGCCACCGCCGATGCCGATGATGCGGATGTCGCGGTAGATGCGCTCCACTTCGGACTCGCGCATGTAGCCCATGCCGCCGTGCAGCTGGACGGCCTGGTTGGCGACCCATTCGACGGTCTCGACGGCGGTGTTCTTGGCGAAGCAGACCTCGGCGATCAGGCCCTGCTCCCCGTTGTCCACGCGCTCGACCAGCGAGCGGGTGTAGACGCGGGCCAGGTCGACGCGCCGGGCCATCTCGGTGAGCGTCATCTGGACCGACTGGCGGCTGATCAGCGGGCGGCCGAAAGTCTCACGGTTGCGGCACCATTCGAGGGTGAGGTCGAGGGCGCGCTGAGCCATCGAGTACGCCTGCACCGCCAGGCCGACCCGCTCGCTGACGAACGCGTTGGCGATCTGGGCGAAGCCGGAGTTCTCCGCGCCGACCAGGTTCGAGGCGGGCACCCGCACATCGGTGAACGACAGCTCGCCGGTGTCGGAGGCCAGCCAGCCCATCTTCTCCAGCTTGCGGGTCACCTCGAAACCCGGTGTGTCGGTGGGCACGATGATCAGCGAGACACCCGCCGCGCCCGGCCCGCCGGTGCGCACCGCGGTGACGATGAAGTCGGCGCGACAGGCGGAGGTGATGAAGGTCTTGGCGCCGTTGATGACGAAGTCGTCGCCGTCGCGCACCGCCGAGGTGGTGAGGTGGCCGACATCGGAGCCGCCGCCGGGTTCGGTGATGGCCAGCGAGCCGATGAGGTCACCGGCCAGGGTCGGCTTGACCCACTTCTCGATCTGCTCCTCGTTGCCCGAGGCGATGATGTGCGGCAACGAGATCCCGCAGGTGAACAGCGAGGCCCACAGACCACCGGAGGCGCCTGCGAGGTGCAGTTCCTCGCTGAGCACCACGCCGTCGATGGCGGAACCGCCCTCGCCACCGGCGAATTCGGGGTACTCGATGCCGAGCAGGCCGAGTTCACCGGCCTTCTTGTGCAGTTCGCGCGGGATCAGGCCCTCGCGCTCCCAGGTGTCGAGGTCGGGCAGGATCTCCCGCTCGACGAACCCGCGCACGGTGGCGCGCAGTTCTTTACGTTCCGGGGTGTCCCAAACTGATGTCATGCGAGCAGCTCCGTCGGCATCTCTACGTGGCGGGAGCGCAGCCATTCGCCGAGCCCCTTGGCCTGCGGGTCGAAACGCGCCTGGTAGGCGACGCCCTTGCCGAGCAGGCCGGAAATGATGAAGTTGACCGCGCGCAGGTTCGGCAGCACGGTGCGGGTGACGGTCAGCGGGGCCGTCTCGGGCAGCAGTTCCTTCAGCTTCTCCACCGTGAGGGTGTGCACGAGCCACTGCCACTGCGCGTCGGTGCGCACCCAGACGCCGATATTGGCGTCGCCGCCCTTGTCGCCGCTGCGGGCCAGCGCGATGGCGCCCAGCGGCACCCGGGTGGTCTCCGACGGCGCGGGGGCGGCGGGCAGCTCGGGTTCCGGAACCGGCTCGAGCACAGTGGTTTCGGTGGCGGGCGCGATATCGACGCGGGTGCCGTCGGCCAGCACGGCCACGTGCGGCACCTCGTGCGCGTCGACGAAGCCGGGGGTGAACACGCCGTAGGGCGAGCCCGCGCCGGGCAGCGCGGTGAAGCTGGCGCCCGGGTAGCTGGCCAGCGCCAATTCCACGGCGACACTGGAGAATCCGCGACCGACTTTGTTCGGGTCGGGATCGCGCACCACGCAGCGCAGCAGCGCGCTGGCCTGCTCCTCGGTCTCGGCATCGGGACGATCCAGCCGGGCCAGGGTCCAGGTGAGCTCGGCGGGCCTGTCCGGCAGCCAGGACTCCAGCTGACGCTGGGCCAGCTCGGCCTTGGCCTCGATGTCGAGGCCGGTGAGGATGAACGACATCTCGTTGCGGAAGCCGCCGAGAGTATTGAGCGAGACCTTGAGCTGCGGCGGCGGGGCCTCGCCGGTGACACCGCTGATCAGCACCCGATCCGGGCCCTCCTGGCTCAGGGTGATGCTGTCGAGGCGGGTGGTGACGTCGGGCCCGGCGTAGCGGGCGCCCTGGATCTCGTACATGAGCTGGGCTTCGACCGTGTCGACGGTGACCGCGCCGCCGGTGCCCTCGTGCTTGGTGATCACACTCGAACCGTCGCGACGGATCTCGGCGATCGGGAAGCCCGGGCGGCCCAGATCGCCGAGCTCGGTGAAGAAGGCGAAGTTGCCTCCGGTGGCCTGGGTGGAGCACTCGATCACGTGCCCGGCGGCGACCGCACCGGCGAGCGCGTCGTAATCTGTACGGTCCCAGCCGAAGTGGGCGGCGGCCGGGCCGACGATGACCGACGCGTCGGTGACCCGCCCGGTGACGACGATGTCGGCGCCGGAGTTCAGGCACTCGACGATGCCCCACGCACCGAGGTAGGCGTTGGCCGTGAGCGGCTGACCGAGATCGAGCTCGGCGGCACGGCCGACCAGGTCGTCACCCTCGACGTAGGCGATCTCGGCGTCGAGGCCGAGATCGGCGGCGACCTTGCGCAGCCGCTGCGCCAGCCCGGCCGGGTTGAGGCCGCCCGCGTTGGTGACGATCTGGACCTTGCGCTCGAGCGCGAGGCCAAGGCAGTCCTCGATCTGCTTGACGAAGGTCTTGGCGTAGCCGAGGCTCGGGTCCTTCATCCGGTCGCGGCCGAGGATGAGCATGGTGAGTTCGGCGAGGTAGTCGCCGGTCAGCACGTCGAGCTGCCCACCTTCGAGCATCTCGTGCATGGCGCCGAGCCGGTCACCGTAGAAGCCGGAGCAGTTGCCGATACGGATCAGCTCCGGGTCGGCCGAGAGTGGACTCATGCGAACCAGGATCACATCGGTTCAGAAAAAAAGCAAGCAAGCGTGCTTGTTAATTGCGGGCAATCGACCAGGCAAGATGGGAGCATGTCCAACTCCACTGCGGTGATCCTGCTCTTCGCCCTCACCGGCTTCCTGCTGGGCGGCGCCTACACCACCTGGAAGACCAACCGCCAGCTCTCGATCGCCCTGCTCGTGGCCGCGGCCATGGCGGCCGTCGGCGCGGTGCTGTGGTTGTGACTCAGGGGGCGCTGAGTTTGAAGATGCGCACGTCCTCGGGCACGCCGTTGAGGGGTGCCGCCCAGAAGTTGCGTTTGTAGGGCTTGACGGTGGCGCCCAGCTCGGCGAGGGTTTCCGGGCGCAGCGCCGCCAGGGTGGTGCTGGACAGCATCATGTTGCCGTTGCCGCCCGCCTCCATCATCCTGGCGGCGATATTGACATCGACGCCGAGCCAGTCGCCGCCGATCTCGCGCGGGGAGCCGGTGTGCAGGCCCACCCGCATGCGGGGCTTGTAGCCCTCGACCTCGACCTGGGCGAGATTGCGCCGGGCCGCCAGCGCCGCGCGCACCGCGCGGTCGGGTGAGGAGAACACCGCCATCAGGCCGTCGCCCATGCGCTTGACCACCTGACCGCCCCGCTCGGCGATCGGCGGCTCGATCGCCCTGGCGACCTTGCGCAGCAGCTCGAGCGTGCGTTCGTCGCCCGCGGCGAGCGACCAGCTGGAGAAGGAGACCAGGTCGGTGAACACGATGGTCACCTCCTCGGTGCCGCGACCACGGCCGATCCGCTCCAGCGCCGCCTGCCAGACCTGCAGGGCGCCGAAACCGATCTCCCTGGCCGCGGTGGGGGTGCCGCCGACGATCTTGTCCGCGACCCGGGCCACCGCCCTGGCCCCGCCGGGCCCGGAGACCGAGAGCGGATCGCCGAAGGCCGGGTCTCCGGGCAGCTGCTGACGGGCCCGGCGCACGGCGCCGATGACATCGGCGCGCCGGTTGGCGGCCTGCAGTTTCGAGGAGATCTGCACGCGCTTGCGAGCGGCCCGCGCGGCGTCGGCGCCTGCCGCGGGCAGTGTCTCGTCGGTCTCGATCGGCTCCAACGGGATGACCACCTCCGGGACCTTGTCGTGCGGTCGCGGATCCGCCCCGCCAGAAGGCGTTTCACTCACGCCACGAGGGTATCTCACCCGACGACAACCGCCGGTCCGCTGTTTGTGACCAGCGGACCGGCGATCGTGCCTCCGACGGCCGGGCAGCGGCCGTCGGAGGGAAGCCCGGGCCGTTGCGAGGGCCGCCCGGGCTTGTCCTGTCAGGCGTCGCGCTGGTTGACGACCACCAGGGCCGCACCGAACACGATCGCCACGAACACGGTGAAGTAGATCAGGCTGCCCCACACGCCCCAGTGCCAGTTGCCGGACACTTCCTCGGCGGTCAGGAAGCGGTTGATGTTGGCGAAGGGCAAGAACGGGGTGACGTTGCGGCCGAAGCTGCCGAAGGCTCCGAGCAGGCTCTCGATGAGCAGCGGCCAGAGCACGATCAGCGAGATGGCCGCGGCCGACTGCCGGACCAGCACACCGACACCGATCGCCAGGATCGCCCCGAGCAGGGCGTAGATCGGAATGCCGTAGATCTCGCGCCAGTTGCCTTCGAGCACCAGGCCGGGGGCGTCGTCACCGACGATCAGCTTGGCCACCACGAAGGCGACCAACGCCAGCACACCGGTCAGCACGGCGGCGTACACGCCGACCAGACCGGCCTTGGACGAGATCACCTTCGACCGGTTCGGTACCGCGAGGAAGCTGGATCGGATGACGCCGAAGCGGTATTCGCTGGTGACCGTCAGCGCGGCCATGATCATCAGGACCATCACGCCGAAGCCGGTCACGCCGGATGCGGCCAGTGCCGGGGTGAGCGGCGGCGGGCCCTGCCCCGGCTCGGCGTCGATATTGGTGATCAGCGACATCAGCACGGCGAAGCCGATGCTGAGCAGCACCACCACCGCCGAGCACCACCAGGGCGAGCGGGTCGAGGTGAGCTTGATTCGTTCCGCAGCGAGCACGCCCATCAGAGCGCACCTCCCATCACCTGGTCGAGACCTTCGCCGTGGTATTCCACCGCGCCGCCGGTCATCCGCATGAACGCTTCCTCGAGCGAGGCCTGCTGCGGCGCGAGCTCGTAGAGCGTGACGTTGTTGGTGCCTGCCACCTTGCCGACCTCGTCGCTGGATACGCCCGCGACGATCAGCGCGTTGTCGCCCTCCTCGCGCACGGTCATGCCGTGCGAGGTGAGCAGGCTGCGCAGCTGGTCGAGCTGCGGGCTGCGCACGCGCACCGACTGCTCGGAGGCGCGCTCGATGAAGTCCTTGGTGGTGGTGTCGGCGATGAGCTGACCCCGGCCGATGACGATCAGGTGCTCGGCGGTCTGGGCCATCTCCGAGAGCAGGTGACTCGACACCAGCACCGTGCGGCCCTCACCGGCCAGGCGCTGCATGAACCGGCGGATCCACAGGATGCCCTCCGGGTCCAGGCCGTTGACCGGCTCGTCGAACAGCAGCACCTTCGGGTCGCCCAGCAGCGCGCCGGCCAGGCCGAGGCGCTGCGACATACCCAGCGAGAACCCGCCCGCGTTCTTGTTGGCGACCTCGGAGAGGCCGACCAGCCGCAGCACCTCTTCCACCCGGGACTTGGGCAGGTCGTTGGCGGCGGCCAGCCACTCCAGGTGCGCGCGCGCCGACCGGTTCGGATGCACCCACTTGGCGTCCAGGAGCGCGCCGACCTGGGTCAGCGGGCGTTCCAGGTCCTGGTAGTGCTTGCCGCCGATCAGCGCGGTGCCCGAGGTGGGCTTGTCCAGCCCCAGGATCATCCGCATGGTCGTCGATTTGCCGGCACCGTTGGGTCCGAGGAACCCGGTCACCAGTCCAGGCTGGACGGTGAACGAGAGGTCCTGCACCGCGACGGTCTGGCCGAATTGCTTCGTCAGGCCCTTCAGCTCGATCATGTGCCTCAGCTTGCCGGACGAAGGTGGCGAGCGCGTCGCCGTGAGGTCGCGAGTCGGGTCATCCTCGAGGATGACCCGACCCCGAGACGGGGACTACCTGGCTGGGGAGGAAGCCTGAGCCCAGAAACGCTTGGGGATGCGACCGGCCTGCCGGGCCAGATACCCGGCCCGCACGCCCGCGGCCATCGCCTCGGCCATCAGCCGGGGTTCGCGCGCCCTGGTCACCGCGGTGGCCAGCAGGACCGCCGAGCAGCCCAGTTCCATGGCCAGCGCGGCATCGCTGGCGGTGCCGATGCCCGCGTCCAGGATCACCGGCACGTTCGCGGCGCCGACGATCATCTCGATGTTGTGCGGGTTGCCGATACCCATTCCGGTGCCGATCGGCGAGCCCAGCGGCATCACCGCCGCGCAGCCCGCCTCCTCCAGCCTGCGGGCCAGGATCGGGTCGTCGGTGGTGTAGGGCAGCACCACGAAACCGTCGTCGACCAGCTGTTCGGCGGCGTCGAGCAGCTCGATCGGGTCGGGCAGCAGGGTGCGGTCGTCGGCGACGACCTCGAGCTTGACCCAGTTGGTCTCGAGCGCCTCGCGGGCCAGCTGCGCGGTGAGCACAGCCTCGGCGGCGGTGCGACACCCCGCGGTATTCGGCAGCGGGGTGATGTCGAGGCGCTTCAGCAGATCGAGCACGCCGGTGCCGCCCGCGGCGTCGACGCGGCGCATGGCGACGGTGGTCAGCTCGGTCCCCGAGGCGACCAGCGCCTCCTCCAGGACGGCGAGATTCTCGGCACCGCCGGTGCCCATGATCAGGCGCGAGCCGAACTCCTTGTCGGCGATGCGCAAACCCTGCTCAGCCACCCTGGACCGCCGTCAGGACCTCGATGTTCCAGCCGCGCCCGACCGGCTCGTCCCAGCGCGACTTCGGGTAGACCGCGCCGTCGACGGCCACGGCGACGCCCTGGCAGGGCAGCTCGAGCCGGGTCAGCAGTTCACGAATGCTGAGCGGCTCGGCGAACTCGTGATCGGCACCGTTGACGGTGATTCCGATCGGGATGGTCGAGGTCATCGAACTCCTCCTGGGGACGACAGCGAAGGCATCGGGGATGCCGGAAAACGGTGGGGGGACACGGCTTCGGCGACGGCGGGGGTCTCACCCGCGAGCAGCGCGGGCACCAGGTCCGCGGTGATCGCCAGGGTGAGCATGCCGTTGCGGCCGTGTCCGGTGGCGGCGACGACCCGCTCGTCGAGCGCGCCGAGCAGGGGCAGGTTGTCCGGGGTCGAGGGACGCGAGCCCGCGTTCGCTTCCGCCAGTTCGTATTCGGCGATACCGGGCAGGATGGTCTCGGCATCGGCGAGCAGGTCGCGGACGCCACCGACGGTGACGGTGGTGTCGTGACCGGCTTCGTATTGTGTTGCGCCCAGGACGATTCCGTCCGCACGCGGGACCAGGTAGACCTGCCTGCCGTGCACCCTGGCCCGGATGACGCGACGCGGCGGCGGACTCACCCCGGGGCGGTGCCGCAACCGCAGGATCTCCCCCTTCACCGGCCGCACCGGCAGGCCGGGCCACAGATCCGCCGAGTGCGCGCCGGCGGCGAGCACCACGCGGTCGTGTGGCAGATCGTCCAGCGCGGCAACGGTTTCGGTGCGGATCTCGACACCGGAGGCCGAACACGCCGCCAGCAGCGCGCGCAGCACCCGGCGATTGTCGATGGCGGGTTCGGTGGTGGCGAGCAGGCCCGCGCGCACGGTGCGGGACAGGGTGGGTTCGATGGCGCGGACCCCGGCGCGGTCGAGCACCCGCAGGTCGTGGCCGAAGCCGGCCAGCCAGTCGGCGACGGTGCGCAGGTCGGTGACGTCGGCGGCGTCCAGGGCGACGGTCAGGGTCTCCTCGGCGACGAAGACCGGGTCACCGGTGACCGCGCGCAGCTGTTCGGCGAAGGCGGGCCAGGCAGCCAGGGCGGCCGCGCCGAAGGCGAGCACCCGGTCCTCCCCCGGCCAGCCCTCCGACAGCGGCGCGAGCATGCCGCCTGCGACATAGGACGCGCCGGAACCGGGGGCCGGATCGAAGACGGTGACCGTCCAGCCGGCCCGCGCGGCCTGCCAGGCGACGGCGAGTCCGACGGCGCCGCCGCCAACGACCGCCAGAGTCCGCATCACGTTCCACCTGTCTTTTTCCGCCTGTCGCCCGCCATGGCGTTCGCATCCCCACGGTAGCGCGACTACCGTCGACACCGTGCAGCCCTCCCATCCGAATCGTTCCGTCCCGCCCAGGGAGCGCCTGTCGAGCGCACTGCTGTATCTGTGCACCGACGCGCGCCGGGAAAAGGGTGATCTGGCCAGGTTCGTCGACGCCGCGCTCGCCGGTGGCGTCGACATCGTCCAGTTGCGTGACAAGGGCTCGCCCGGTGAGGCCGAGTTCGGCCCGCTCGAGGCCAAGGCCGAGCTGGGCGCGCTGGCCGAGATCAAGGCCGCGACCAGGCGCCACGGTGCGCTGCTCGCGGTGAACGACCGCGCCGACATCGCGCTGGCCGCGGGCGCCGACGTGCTGCATCTGGGCCAGGGCGACCTGCCACCCGCCTACGCGCGGCGCATCCTGGGCCCCGATGTGGTGATCGGGCGGTCCACCCACAACCGCAATCAGGCGGGCATCGCGGCCATCGACGGCCATCTCGACTACTTCTGCACCGGTCCGATCTGGACCACCCCCACCAAGCCGGGCCGTCAGGCGGCGGGGGTCGACTTCATCCGCTCCACGGCCGACGCGCACCCGACGCTGCCCTGGTTCGCCATCGGCGGGGTCGACCTCGCGCGGCTGCCGGAGGTTCTGGAAGCGGGCGCCCGCCGCGTCGTCGTGGTGCGAGCGATCACCGAAGCCGCCGATCCCGAAACGGCCGCTCGCGAACTCAAGACCGCGCTGCTCGCCGCGAACTGACCGCGTTCGCCGAGCGGCCGCGACGCCGCGTCGTGACCCGCGGACCGGGGCATCGAACTCGAGGCCGGAGATCGCGCCGCGTGGCGGTCATCTCCCGGCTGGACCGCCCGGCCGCGAGGGTTGGTCAGGACCTCAGGACAGGATGTCCGCGCGGGTCAGCAGTGGGCCCGTGGCCGGGTCGGCGTCGAGGACGACCTCGTCGCCGGGGCCGCCGGTGCTCGCGTGCAGCCAGTAGAAGCCCTGGTCGGCGAGGTCGATGGTGCGCGGCAGGGCGGCGGCGAGTTCGTCGTCGGGGGATTCCACACGCAGCGGGACCGCGCGCAGAGTGCGCCAGGCTTCGGCGAACCCGGGGTGCAGCGGACGGTCGGTGACCTCGTTCTCCGGGACCCAGGCGAGTTCGTCGCTCTCCTTGTTGGCGACGGTGGCCAGCGGTGACGCGGCGTCGGCGACGACGGTGACGTAGGTCCAGCCGCTCGGGGCGGTCATCGTGAGCCGCTGGGCGCGCACCCGCAGCAGGTCGGCGGTGATACCGGCTTCCTCCTCGGCCTCGCGGACCGCGGCGTGCTCGGCCGACTCGTGCGAGTCCCTGGCGCCGCCGGGAATCGCCCACGTGCCGCCCTGATGACTCCACGGCGCGCGATGCTGCAGCAGCACCGCCGACCCACCGGCAGGCAGCGGCGCGCGCAACAGCAGCCCGGCCGCGCCGAAGCGGCCCCAATGCCGCACCCCGCCCGGACTGTTCGACCAGCCGTCACCGTCACCGCGCATAAGTCACTACTCTCTGTCCGTGGCAGCCGATCAGCAACCGCTTCGGGGGTGTCTGAGAGGCTGCGCCGCCGGTAGGACAACAATAAACTCCGCTATAGCAACGGTGCGCGGACAAGTCGGGGAGGTGAACGGTGGTCGAACCGGGGAACCGCACTGCCTCGACCGAGGTGGCGGCCGTACGTTCGGGCCCGTCATCGCAGGCCGGAGCGGGTACGACGTCCGCGAAGGAGCCCGCCGCGGCCGGTTCCGGTGGCAGGCGCGCGGCGCTGCGCCGCCCGGCCATCGTCACCGAGCGACCGCCCGTGCCCGACGTCGCGGCCCTGCGCGCGCAGTTCCATCCGGACCGGATGCGCGGCTTCGTGCGGTCCTCGCCGGGCCGTCTGGTGGCCGCCGGACTGGTGTTGATGGCGCTGTGCGTGACCGCGGGCTCGGTGACTTCCACCATCGTGCGCGACCGCCAGCAAGCTCTGGGCGTACTGCTCGACGACACCGAACCCGACGCCCACTCGGCCAACCACCTCTACACCTCGCTCTCGATCGCCGACGCCGCCGCGGGCACCGCGTTCATCGCCGGTGGCCTGGAACCGCAGGCGGTGCGCGACCGCTACACCCAGGCCGTCGGTGAGGCCGCGGCCGAGTTGGTCACCCAGGCCGGGCACATCTCCGCCGAGGAGGCGGCCGACCCGAGCGGCACCGACCGCCGCCTGCGCACCGGCATCGCCACCGGCCTGCCCGTCTACACCGGCCTGATCGAGACCGCGCGCGCCAACAACCGCAACGGCTACCCGGTCGGCGCGGCCTACCTCAGCGAGGCCTCGCATCAGATGCAGACCACACTGCTGCCGATGGCCGAGGAACTCGAGAGTCATCGCATGGACGCGGTGACCGCGGCCCAGCACCGGCACGTGCAGCCCCCGTGGCCCGCGATCGTGCTGCTGATGCTCGCCCTGGGCGCCCTGATCTGGGTACAGGTGGAGCTGGCCCGCCGATCGCGGCGCTTCTTCAACATGGGCCTGCTGCTGGGCACCGCCGCGCTCGCGCTGACACTGCTGTGGACAGTGGCGGCGGGTTCGCTGTCGGCGGTGGCGATGATCCGCTGCCGGGACGAGGGCGCCGTTCCCGCGGCGCGGCTGGCCGAGAGCCGGATCCTGGTGCAGCAGGCCAGATCCGCGGAGATGGTGAAGCTGGTGCGCCGCGACGCGACCGGCGACTACGACCGCACCTTCGAGGTCAACGCCACCCGCCTGATCGAACTGCTCGACGGCTACCCCGCCGACGCCCCCGCCCGCACCGAGGTCGCCGACGCCCGCGCCGCGCTCACCCGCTGGCAGTCCGCGCACGACCGGATGAACGACACCCTCGAACGCGGCGATTTCGCCGGCGCGGCCGCGGTCGCCACCGGACCCGGTGCCGCCGACGCCACCGCCCAGGTCGACGCGCTCGACCGCGCGCTCGACGAAGCCTCGGCCGCGACCCGGAACACCCTGCGCTCCAAGGTCTCCCAGGCCATCGACGTGCTCTCCTTCCTGAGCCCCGGCGCGCTGGTCCTCGGCATCGCGGCCGCCGTCGGCGTGGGTCTGGGCCTGTGGCCGCGACTGCGGGAGTACCGATGAGGCGGGCACGCGTCTGGACGACGCTGCTGCTGGCGACGGCGGCGCTGATCGGTGGCTGCTCCGACAGCACCCCGGCACCCGACGAACGCGGCGTGTACTCCGAACCGCCGTTGCCCGCCAAGGCGATTCCGGTCGGCACCGACACCCCGGTCCCGCCGCGCGGTGGCGAACAGTGCGGCGACCCCACCGCCAGCCTGCGCCCCAGCACCGCGAGCGGACCCACCATCGCGGCCATCCGCGCCCGCGGCAGGCTGGTGGTCGGCTTGGACGCGGGCAGCAATCTGTTCAGCTTCCGCGATCCGCTGACCGGCCGCATCGTCGGCTTCGACGCCGACATCGCCCGCGAGATCGCCCGCGATCTGCTCGGCGACCCGGACCTGATCGAATACCGCAGTCTCGCTTCGGAAGAGCGCGAACGCGCCCTGCAGGATCACACCGTCGACCTGATCGCCAAGACCATGACGATCACCTGCGAGCGCCGCCAGCGCGTCGCGTTCTCCACGGTGTACCTGCGCGCCGATCAGCGGGTGCTGGCGGTGAAGAACTCCGGCATCAACGGCCTGGCCGACCTGGCGGGCAAGCGGGTCTGCGTGGCGCGCGGCACCACCTCGCTCGACCACATCCGCCGCGACCAGCCCGCCGCCACCATCCTCACCGTCCCCACCTGGGCCGACTGCCTGGTGGTGCTGCAACAGCGCCAGGTCGACGCCGTGAGCACCGACGACTCCATCCTGGCCGGGCTGGCCGCGCAGGACCCCTACACCGAGGTGGTCGGCGGCAGCATCAGCGCCGAGCCGTACGGGATCGGCATCCCCAAGGGCGACGACGACCTGGTGCGCTTCGTCAACGCCACGCTCGAGCGCATCCGCAACGACGGCACCTGGACGCGCATCCACCGGCGCTGGCTCGCCTCCCTCGGCGACCCGCCGACCCCACCCGCCCCCACGTACCAGGACTGATCGCCGATGAGTACGCAGGACGACCCCGCCGAACACACCCCCACCGAGCTGTCGCGGCGCGAACCGACCCAGCTCACCGAACGCCCCCGCCCCGGCACCCTGCCCGGCGGCTGGACGCTGCCGCCCGAGCCCGCCGAGTCACCCGACGAGCCGCCCGCCGACGACAAGACCCAGCCGCTGCCCAAGCTGCCCTCCCACGCCGTCACCGAGATCGCCGCCCGGCCCGCCCCGCCCGGCACCCAGGCGACGCCCGCCGCGACCCAGGGTTCCTGGGTGTCCGAACCGGTCGCCACCTCGCGTTCCGGGCGCAGTGTGCGCACCGCGCGCTCGCGCCCGACCCGGCGGCTGGGCGCCGGGCTGGTGCCGATCCCGACCGTCACCCCCGCCGATCCCCGCGATGCCGTGCTCGCCGATCCGGTGGTCTCGGAGGGCAGGCGGTTCTGCTGGCGCTGCGCGAACCCGGTGGGCCGGTCGACTCCCGCGCGGGCCGCCAGTTCCAGCGGTGTGTGCGGAACCTGCGGCGCCGCTTACGATTTCCGGCCGTCGCTGCACGAGGGCGATATGGTCGCCGGGCAGTACGAGATCCAGGGCTGTATCGCACACGGCGGGCTGGGCTGGATCTATCTGGCGATCGACCGCAATGTGAGCGACCGCTGGGTGGTGCTCAAGGGCCTGCTGCACGCCGGTGACGCCGAGGCGCAGGCGGTGGCCGTCGCCGAGCGGCAGTTCCTGGCCGAGGTGGCGCACCCGAGCATCGTCAAGATCCACAATTTCGTCGAGCACACCGCCCCGGACGGGTCGAGCATCGGCTACATCGTGATGGAGTACGTCGGCGGGCATTCGCTGCGCGACATCCTCGACGCCCGCCCGCGCGGGGAACAGATGCCGCTGGCCGAGGCCATCGCCTATGTGCTCGAGATCCTGCCCGCCCTCGACCACCTGCATTCGATCGGCCTGACCTACAACGATCTCAAGCCCGACAATGTGATGGTCACCGAGGACCAGGTGAAACTCATCGACCTCGGCGCGGTCGCCACCATCGAAGCCTACGGAAACCTGTACGGCACCAAGGGCTTCCAGGCACCGGAGATCGCGCGCACCGGACCCACACCCGCCTCCGACATCTACACCGTCGGCCGCACCCTGGCCGCGCTCACCCTGGATCTGCCCAGCGAACACGGCCGCTACCTCGACGGCATACCCGACCCCGCCGACGAACCGCTGCTGGCGCGCTACGAGTTCTTCCACCGGTTCCTGCTCACCGCCACCGAACTCGATCCGGCACAGCGCTTTCCGACGGCACGGGCGATGTCGGCACAGCTGGCGGGGGTGCTGCGCGAGATCCTCGCCTACGACACCGGCAGCGAACATCCCCAGCTGTCCACAGTCTTCAGTCCCCAGCGCACCAGCTTCGGCACCGAGGAGCTGATCAGCCAGACCGACGCCTACCTCGACGGCGTCGGCCGCTCCCCCCTGCTCGACTCCAGCACGGTGGTCGCCGCGCTGCCGATTCCGCTCATCGACCCCGCCGACCCGTCCGCACCGCTGCTGGCCGCCACCGCCAACCCGGAACCCGAACGCGTGCTCGAGGCCCTGCACGACGCCCGCGAACGCGCCGAGGCCGACCCCGACAACGCCCCCGACACGCTCGCGGGCGAACTGCTCTACGCTGAGGCGCGCGCCCGGCTCGAACTCGGCGAATCGGCCGCGGTCCTGCATCTGCTCGACCGGGCGCCGAACGAATCCGATTGGCGCACCGACTGGTTCACCGGCCTGGCCTGCCTGCTCGAACTCGACTACGAGGCCGCCTTCGGCTCCTTCGAGGCGGTGCTGCGGGTGCTGCCCGGCGAGATCGCGCCCAAGCTGGCACTGGCCGCCACCGCGGAACTGATTCTGCAGCACTGGGAATCGGACGCCCCCGAACAGTGGCGCTCGTTCGCCGAACGCTATTACGCCACTGTGTGGCGCACCGATCGCGCCGTGGTGAGCGCCGCCTTCGGCCTGGCCAGGCAGCTGGCCGTGGCGGGCCAGGTGGGCGAGGCGGTGCACGCGCTCGACGAGGTCCCCGCCGCGTCCCGGCATTTCACCACCGCCCAGACCACCGCGATCCTGTTGCTGCTCACCAGTTCCCCCGTCGCCGACCTCGACGAACAGGTGCTGCGCCTGGCCGCCTCCCGCGCCCAGTCCATCCCGCCCGGCGAGCACCGCGCCGTCCTCATGCGCACCCTCGTCCAGGGCACCGCCCTGGCCTGGCTGGGCGCGGGCAACACCCCGAAACGCAAGGACGCCAAACTCTTCGCCCGCCCCTTCGACGAACGCGACCTCCGCGAAGGCACCGAAAAGGGCCTGCGCACCCTGGCCCGCAACGCCCCCGACCGCACCCACCGCTACGCCCTGGTCGACCTCGCGAACTCCCTGCGCCCCAAGTCATGGTTCTGACCCGAGCCGCGTAACCCTATGCGCTGAGGGCGACTTCGTGGGCGGCGCGGGCGATGGCCAGTTCCTCATTGGTCGGGACTACGAGTACCGCGACCGGTGACGAGTCGGTCGAGATGCGGCGGACGCCCGGGGTGCGGGTTTCGTTGCGGGTGTGATCGAGCTGGATGCCCAGGTTCTGGAGGTCGGCTACGGCGGCGGCGCGGACGGCCGGGCTGTTCTCGCCGACACCCGCGGTGAAGACGATGGCGTCGACTGTGCCCAGCTCGACCAGGTAGGCGCCCAGGTAGCGGCGCAGGCGGTGGATGTAGACGTCGAAGGCCAGCTTTGCCTGGGCGTCGCCGTTGTCGATGAGTTGCTGGAGTTCGCGGAAGTCGTTGACGCCCGACAGGCCCTTGATCCCGGAATCGCGGTTGAGCAGTTGCTCGACGGCGGGCAGGTCCAGGCCGGCGGCGTGCATCAGGTGCGGCATGATGCCGGGGTCGAGGTCGCCGGGGCGGGTGCCCATGACCAGGCCCTCGAGCGGGGTCATGCCCATGGTGGTGTCGACCGCGACGCCGCCGCGCACGGCCGAGGCCGAGGCGCCGTTGCCGAGATGGAAGATGATCTGGTTGACCTCACCGGCCGGACGGCCGAGGAATTCGGCGGCCTTCTCCGAGACGTACTGGTGCGAGGTGCCGTGGAACCCGTAGCGGCGGACACCGTGCGCGGCGGCCAGTTTCGCGTCCAGCGCGTAGGTGCGGGCCGCCTCGGGCAGGGTGTGGAAGAACGCGGTGTCGAACACCGCCACCTCCGGAATGCCGGGCAGCAGTTCGCTGGTCGACTCGATGCCGACGGCATTGGCCGGATTGTGCAGCGGCGCGAGCCGGGACAGGTCGCGGATGGTGTCGAGCACCTCGTCGGTGATCAGCGTCGGGCGCCAGAACACCTCACCGCCGTGCACGACGCGGTGCCCGACCGCGCCGATCCCGGCGGTGGTCAGATCGATGCCGGTCTCGCGGAACATCTCGAACGCCTGGCGCAGCCCGGCACGATGATCCGCGATCGGGCCCTCGTGCACCAGTTTACGGTCACCGCACTCGTGCACCACCCGCCCGCCGTGCGCCTCACCGACCTTCTCGACCAGACCCGATGCCCGGACCTGGGCCGAATCCGCGTGCAGCAGCTGATATTTGATCGACGACGAGCCGCAGTTCAGGACAAGTACCAAGTCACTCACGCCGGATCCCCCTGCGCCTGGATGGCGGTGATCGCCACGGTGTTGACGATGTCGGCGACCAGCGCACCGCGCGAGAGATCGTTGACCGGCTTGCGCAGACCCTGCAGCACCGGGCCGATCGCCACCGCGCCCGCACTGCGCTGCACGGCCTTGTAGGTGTTGTTGCCGGTGTTGAGATCCGGGAACACGAACACCGTCGCCTTGCCCGCCACCGTGGAGTTCGGCAGCTTGGTGCTCGCGACGGCCGGTTCGATCGCGGCGTCGTACTGGATCGGGCCCTCCACCGGTAACTCCGGCGACCGCTCGCGCACGAATTCGGTGGCGGCACGGACCTTGTCGACATCGGCGCCGGTCCCCGAGGCACCGGTCGAATACGACAGCATGGCCACGCGCGGCTCGATCCCGAAGCGGGCGGCGGTCTCGGCCGAGGACACCGCGATATCGGCGAGCTGCTCGGAGGTCGGGTCGGGCACCACCGCGCAGTCGCCGTAGGCGAGCACCCGGTCGGCCAGGCACATCAGGAACACACTCGACACCGTGGACACACCCGGCACCGTCTTGATGATCTCGAAGGAGGGCCGGATGGTGTGCGCGGTGGTGTGCGCGGCACCGGAGACCATGCCGTCGGCGATGCCCTTGTAGACCATCATGGTGCCGAAATACGAGATGTCGGCCATGGTTTCGCGGGCCCGCTCGAGCGTCATGCCCTTGTGCTTGCGCAGTTCGGTGTATTCGGCGGCGAATTCGTCGAGGTAGCCGGAGGTGCGCGGGTCGAGTACCTGCGCGGCCTCGATGTCGACGCCGAGTTCGGCGGCGCGGGCGCGCACCGAGGTCTCGTCGCCGAGGATGGTCAGGTCGGCGATCTTGCGCTGGAGCACCCGGCCCGCCGCGCGCAGGATGCGGTCGTCGTCGCCCTCGGGCAGCACGATGCGCTTGCGGTCGGCGCGCGCGCGATCGATCAGCCGGTACTCGAACATCTGCGGGGTCACCACGTTCGAGGCGGGCACCTGGATGCGTTCGAGCAGGGCGGGCGCGTCGACGCGCTGTTCCATCAGGGCCAGCGCGGTATCGACCTTGAGCGGGCTGCCCGCCCACATCCGGCCGCGGGTGCGGTGCACGGCGCTGGCGGTGTCGTAGGTGCCGAGTTCGGTGGTGAGGATCGGCAGCTTGGGATGCAGGCCCTCCATCAGCCGGGCGATGGCCGGATGCGGCCGGATGCCACCGTTCATGATCACCCCGGCCAGCGACGGAAAGCCCGCCGCCTCATGGGCGTTCACGACGCTGAGCAGGACGTCGGAGCGGTCGCCCGGGGCGATCACCACCACGCCGTCGGACAGGCGCTCGAGGATGTGCTCGGCGGTCATGCCGCCGACCATGATCCGCAGGGCCTCGCGTTGCAGCAGTTCCGGGTCGCCGCTGTAGATCTCGCCGTCGATGGCCCCGCACAGCTCGCCCATGGTGGGTGCCATGAGCAGCGGCACCTCCGGCAGCGTCCAGGAGGGCACCTCGGAATCGGCCAGCGCGGCACCGATCTCGTCGATGTCGTCGGGCGCGCAGCGGTTGGCGACCACCGCCACCAGCTGGGCGTGCTCACCCGCCAGCTCACCGGAACACAGTTCCACCAGGTGCTTCACCTCGGCGGGCGTGCGCTCGGCGCCACGCACCACCAGCAGCACCGGTGCGCCGAGGTTCACCGCGATGCGGGCATTGAAGCGCAGTTCGCTGGGGCTGGCCACATCGGTGTAGTCGCTGCCGACGATGACGACCGCGTCGCACGCCTTGGCGACATCGTGGAAGCGCATCACGATCTCGCTGATCGCGGCGTCGGGGTCGCGGTGCACGTCCTCGTAGCTGACGCCGACGGCCTGTTCGTAGCCGATGTCGGCGGTGCTGTGCTCGAGCAGCAGTTCGAGGATGTAGTCGGTCTCGGCCGAGGAGCGGGTGATCGGGCGGAACACGCCGACCCGCGCGGTGGTCGCGCACAGCATCTGCAGCACGCCGAGCGCCACGGTGGATTTACCGGTGTCACCCTCCGGGGAAGCGATGTACACGGTGGACGGCGCATGTTCGACCATGCTGGCGAGCTTAGTTAATCGATGGCGATTCGGCCGGGCGGTGTGGTGTGTTCGACCGCGTTATAGTCCCGCCCATGACGACGTCCTTCCCGGATCGGCAGTGGGGATCGCGCAGCAGCGCCCTGTCCCGCGCGGCCAACCGCTTCGCCGCCACCAAGCCCGGATCCTGGGTGATCCGCACTCTGACCCCGCTGGACCGGGCCATCCTGGAACGCACCGACGCCAAGTACACCGTGCTCGGCCCGATCGGCGCCCCGGTGATCCTGCTGACCACCACCGGCCGCAAGTCCGGCGTCGCGCGCACCCAGCCGCTGCTCTACGTCCACGACGGCGACACCCTCTACGTGGTCGGCTCCAACTTCGGCCAAGCGCACCACCCCGCCTGGACCGCGAACCTGCTGGCCGACCCGTCGGCGACCGTCGCCATCGCCGGTGAACGCATTCCCGTCACCGCGACGCCGGTCCCCGACGCCGAGAAGGACGCCCTGTTCGCCCGCTTCGTCGAGGTCACCGGCGCGTACGCGGCCTACCGCGAGCGCACCACCCGCAACTTGCGCATGTTCGCCCTGCGCCGGGCCTGACCGCGCCGGTCCCGGAATCAGGGAACCGGCGCGGGAGGGGTCAGCCCAGTGCGCGCAGGCGGGGGGCCAGGTCGCGCTGGAACAGGTCGAGGAAGCGGAGCTGGTCGTGGCCGGGGGCGTGGAAGACCAGGTGGTTGAGGCCCGCGTCGAGGTAGGGCTTGATCTGGGCGACGGCCGCGTCGGGGTCGCTGGCCACGATCCAGCGCTTGGCGACCTGCTCGATGGGCAGCGCGTCGGCGGCGGCTTCCATCTCGATCGGGTCGGTGATGTCGTGCTTCTGCTCGGGCGTCAGCGACAGCGGGGCCCAGAAGCGCGTGTTCTGCAGGGCCAGTTCGGGATCGGTGTCGTAGGAGATCTTGATCTCGATCATCTTGTCGATCCCGGCGACATCGCGCTCGGCCTTGGCCGCGCCCTCGGCGACTGCGGGCAGCAGCTTCTCGGTGTAGAGGTCCATGCCCTTGCCGGAGGTGCAGATGAAACCGTCACCCGCGCGGCCCGCGTAGCGCGCGACGACCGGGCCGCCCGCGGCGATGTAGACGGGGATGCCGCCCTTGGGCACGTCGTAGATGGAGGCGCCGACGGTGTGGTAGTACTCGCCGTCGAAATCGACGCGGTCACCGGTCCACAGCGCGCGCATGAGCTGCACCGATTCGCGCAGCCGGGCGAAACGCTCCTTGAAATCGGGCCATTCGCCCTTGTAGCCGGTGGCGATCTCGTTGAGCGCCTCCCCGGTGCCGACACCGAGCATGACGCGTCCCGGGTAGAGGCAGCCGAAGGTGGCGAACGCCTGGGCGATCACCGCCGGGTTGTAGCGGAACGTAGGGGTGAGCACGGAGGTGCCGAGCATGATGCGCTCGGTGCGCTCGCCGGTGGCGGCCAGCCAGGCCAGGGAGAACGGTGCGTGCCCGCCCTCGTGCCGCCACGGCTGGAAGTGATCGCTCACGGTCGCGCTGTCGAGACCGTGTTCCTCGGCGGCCACCGCCAGCTCGACCAGCTCGCGCGGTCCGAACTGTTCCGCCGACGCCTTGTATCCGAGCTTGAGATCAACCATCTCAGCCACTCCTGTCTTCGCTTCGTCGCGCCCCTGCCGTCTCGACACTAACCAACACGCGTACCGACTGCCCGGTAGCACCGCGACCGGGTTTAGCGGATGATTAGCTGGTGACCGCCAAGGATGAGCAGATCTTGTCGTACCTGACCGACATGGACGGTGTGCTGGTCCACGAGGACCAGCTGATCCCCGGCGCCGACGAGTTCCTCGCCGAGCTGCGCGCCAACGAGATCCCGTTCCTGGTCCTCACCAACAACTCCATCCGCACCCCGCGCGACCTGCAGGCCAGGCTGCGCCAGACCGGCCTGGACATCCCCGAACAGTCCATCTGGACCTCCGCGCTGGCCACCGCCACCTTCCTCGACGAGCAGCGCCCCAACGGCACCGCCTACGTGGTCGGCGAATCCGGCCTCACCACCGCGCTGCACGAGATCGGCTACGTGCTCACCGATGTCGACCCCGACTACGTGGTGCTCGGCGAGACCCGCACCTACTCCTTCGAGGCCATCACCACCGCCATCCGCCTGGTCGACCGCGGCGCCAAGTTCATCGCCACCAATCCCGACGCCACCGGCCCCTCCCGCGACGGCGTCCTGCCCGCCACCGGCTCGGTCGCCGCGCTGATCACGCGGGCCACCGGCAAGGACCCCTACTACGTGGGCAAACCCAACCCGCTGATGATGCGCTCGGCCCTGCGCCGCATCGGCGCGCACTCACAGAGCACGGTCATGATCGGCGACCGGATGGACACCGATGTCATCGCCGGGCTCGAAGCCGGCCTGCGCACGGTCCTGGTCACCTCGGGCATCTCCACCAAGTCCTCGGTCGAGGCCTACCCCTTCCGCCCGACCATGGTGGTCGATTCGGTCGCCGACCTGGTCGGCCGCACCAGCAGGCCCTTCACCGACCTGTGAGCTAGCTCTCACCGGAATAAGTTTCCTCGTCCACTAGTTATAGTTGCCATGGCAACCAAAGCGAGCCGAGGAGGGCCAGTGCAGTTCGGAATCTTCACCGTGGGTGACGTGACCACCGATCCGACGACCGGCCGTACCCCCACCGAGGGCGAGCGGATCAAGGCGATGACGACCATCGCGCAGAAGGCCGAGGAGGTGGGCCTGGACGTGTTCGCCATGGGCGAGCACCACAACCCGCCCTTCGTGCCGTCCTCACCCACCACCATGCTCGGCTACATCGCGGGCCGCACCGACCGCATCCAGCTGTCGACCTCGACCACGCTGATCACCACCAACGACCCGGTCAAGATCGCCGAGGACTTCGCGACCCTGCAGCACCTGGCCGACGGCCGCGTCGACCTGATGCTCGGCCGCGGCAACACCGGCCCGGTCTACCCGTGGTTCGGCAAGGACATCCGCGACGGCATCCCCCTCGCCATCGAGAACTACGCCCTGCTGCACAAGCTGTGGCGCGAAGACGTGGTGACCTGGCAGGGCCGCTTCCGCACCCCGCTGCAATCGTTCACCGCTACCCCGCGCCCGCTCGACGAGGTCCCCCCGTTCGTGTGGCACGGCTCGATCCGCAGCCCGGAGATCGCCGAACAGGCCGCCTACTACGGTGACGGCTTCTTCGCCAACCACATCTTCTGGCCCACCGACCACTTCCAGCGGCTCATCGACCTGTACCGCCGCCGCTACGAGCACTACGGGCACGGCAGCGCCGACCAGGCGATCGTCGGGCTCGGCGGCCAGGTGTTCCTGCGCAAGAACTCCCAGGACGCCGTGCGCGAGTTCCGGCCGTACTTCGACAACGCGCCGGTCTACGGGCACGGGCCCTCGCTCGAGGAGTTCACCGAGCAGACCCCGCTGACCGTCGGCAGCCCGGAGCAGGTCATCGAGAAGACGCTCACCTTCCGCGAGAACTTCGGCGACTACCAGCGTCAACTGTTCCTCGTCGACCACGCGGGCCTGCCGCTGAAGACCGTGCTCGAACAGCTCGACCTGCTCGGCGAGGAAGTGATTCCCGTGCTGCGCAAGGAGTTCGCCGCCGGTCGCCCCGCGCACGTGCCCGACGCGCCGACCCACGCGTCGCTGTTGGCCGCCAAGGAAACGGAGGTCGCCGCATGACCGCACGTATCGCCGTGGTCTCGGCGGGGCTGTCACAGCCCTCCTCGACCCGGCTGCTCGCCGAGCGGCTCGCCGCCGCGACGGCTCGGGGCCACGAAGTCGAACTCGACTTCGTCGACCTGCGTGAACACGCCCGCGACCTGGCCGACAACCTCGTCGCCGGGTTCGCCTCCCCCAGTCTGCGCACCACCATCGACCGGGTCGTCACCGCCGACGGCCTGATCGCGGTGACACCGATCTTCAACGCCTCCTACAGCGGCCTGTTCAAGACGTTCTTCGACGTGCTCGAACCGGAGTCGCTGGTCGGGATGCCGGTGTTGATCGGTGCCACCGGTGGCACCGAACGGCATTCGCTCGCACTGGAACACGCGCTGCGACCGCTGTTCGCCTATCTGCGCTCGGTCGTCGTCCCGACCGCCGTCTACGCGGCGTCCACGGATTGGGGCGACGGCGCGGGCGACGGCCTGGACCGCCGAATCGACCGTGCCGCCGAGGAATTCACCGAACTCCTGGCCGGACGATCGCGCACCCGCACCGTCGACCCCTACGCCGAAACCACCCCCTTCGAAGATCTGCTAGCCGGAAACCTCACCCCCACAAGGAGTTCCCTATGACCACCGCACTCGCCAACGGCCTCACCGCGGGCACCTGGACCATCGACGCCAGCCACTCCACCGTCGGCTTCTCCGTCCGCCACCTCATGGTGAGCAAGGTCCGCGGCCGCTTCACCGATTTCGACGGCGCGCTCGTCATCGGCGAGGACGGCTCCGCCTCCGCGCACGCCGAGATCCGCGTCGACTCGCTGACCACCGACAACGCCCAGCGCGACGGCCACCTGCGCACCGCCGACTTCTTCCACGCCGAGCAGTTCCCGGTGATGACCTTCAAGTCCACCGGATTCCGCGGCGAGGGCAGCGATTTCGTCGTCGACGGTGAGTTCACCGTGCGCGGCAACACCAAGCCGGTCTCGCTCGAGGTCGAGTTCCTCGGCGTGAACCCGGGCATGGGCAATGGCCCGGTCGCCGGCTTCGAGGCCAAGACCGTGGTCTCGCGTCGCGAGTTCGGTCTCGACATCGACATGCCGCTGCCCGACGGCGGCACGGTGATCGGCGACAAGATCACCCTCACCCTCGAGATCGAGGTAGCGCTGCAGAGCTGATCCTCGACACGACGAAGCCCCTCGGTGACGAGGGGCTTCGTCGTTGTCCGGGGTCAGATCGGCCGGAAACCCGCGCCGAGGTCACCGCGGCCGTCGATGTCGGCGAGGATCGCGGTGATGTTCATGCCCACCTCCGGGCCCAGGCAGGGCACGTAGACATACCCGTTGACCATCCCGACCAGCGTGGAGCCCACCACCACCGGGCCACCGGAATCACCGGAGACCACACAGATCTGGGTGAGCGTGGCGATCCCGGATTCCAGCGGGTCACCGTAGGCGAGTCCGCAGGTCTGCGCGGTGCTGCGGCCTTCCTTGCAGGCGATGTCCGGGAACTGCGCCGGGCCGCCGACGCCGGTGATGGTCGTATTGCCCACCCGGTTCACCGGCACCACCACGGCCGGATCGAAGGTGATCACCGAGTAGTCCATGGCCTCGCTGCGGTAGCCGACCGTGCCGACGGTGCCCGCCTCGGCATTCGTCTCGGCGACGATGCTCGCCCCCTCCGGCCCGCAGTGCGCCGCGGTGAGCCCGACCAACCGGCCCGCGGCGTCGTGCCCGATCGTGGTGAGGGTGCAGGTCGCGCCGTCGACGAGGATGCCGGAACCGCCACCGAGCACCGCCGGGTCCGCGGCGTGCGCGGTGCCGATCGGGCCCGCGGTGAGCGCTCCGAGGACGGCCAGAACCGCGGCTGCCGCCGCGAGTGTCTTCGACATGTTCGATCCGATCCGTAGCTGAGGTTTCCCGGGCGAAGAGGACTGTTCGATCACGTGCCTGGGACCATAGCAAGGATGCATCAGCGCCTCAGCCGCGGTCCGATCCGTCGATGATCGTGTCGAGTGCCGCGCTGAGCCGGGTGAGGGTGGCGACGGTGGCGGCGAACTCCGCCGGGCCGAGTACCGCGGCGAGGCGCTCGGCCATGGCCGCGTGCTGCGGGCCGATCCGTTCGATGGCGGCCAGCCCCGCTTCGGTGATCGCGACGAGCTTGGCCCGCTTGTGCGCCGGATTGGGCCGGTACTCGCAAATGCCCTCGGCCACCAGCAGATCCGCCACCCGCTGCACGCTCTGCCGGGTGATGCCCATCGCGCGCGCGATCCCGGCGACCGGCAGCGGTTGCTGCTGCACCGCCGCCATCACCTGCCACCAGGCCACCGAGATGCCCGCCGGTGCGGCCAATCCGTCACCGATGGTGAGGAATTGGCCGTTGAGCCGGTAGACGGTGAGCGCGGCGCCGTCGAGCAGTTCCTGTTCGGGCGTCACTGTCCGGCCAGCGCGGCGTAGGCGGAGGCGTCCTTGTGCGCGAACAGCTGGAACCAGGCGTCGAGGACCGGCGGCTCGTAGAGGTCGAGGCGGGCGAAGATCTCGCGCGCGAATTCGAACGGGGACATGGCATTCGCGGTGATCACGTCGCCGTCGGTGACCGCCGGTGCGTCGACATAGTGCGGCGCGCCCGAATAGCCGGTCTCGGCAAGGGTTCCCGGGTCGTTACTGGTGTGCGCGCGGGTGTCGAGCAGTCCGATCCGTGCCAGACCGATGGTGGCGCCGCAGATTCCGGCGACCGGGACACCCGCCTCGACGAAGCGTTTCGCCGTCTCCGCGAAGGGATTCAGCGCGTCACCGGACCACAGTTCGGCGCCCGGCAGGATCAGCATGGCGCTGTCGGCGGGGTCGAGCTCGGCCAGGGCGAGGTCGGGAGTGACGCGGAAGCGGCCCATGGTGGTGACCGGTTCGGCGGTGAGCCCGACGGTGCGCACCTCGAAGACACCGGGCTCGCGATGCCAGGAGGTGTCGGCGATATTCGCCAGGGCGGCGCCCGCCTCCCAGTCGGCGAGGGTGTCGTAGACCGCGGCGTGGACTGTTTTCTTCGTCATGACAGTATGCTGTCATGTTTGACAGGATGCTGTCAATAAGAATTTTGCAACCCTCTTTTCGTAAGCTCACCGCATTCGGTGCGAGACAAGGAGGTTCAGCCGAGATGACCGACCCCGTGCAGGGCATGACGGGCACCATCACGTCATCGATCCGTGCGGCGGGCGCGCTCGGCGAGGTCCTGATCGCGATCCGTGGCGGGACCGAGCTCTACCTGGCACGGGCCGAGGAGCCGATCGAGGCGGGCGCCACGGTGCTGATCGTCGCGGTCCATCCGGGGCGCGTCGTCGACGTGGTCAGCTGGATTCCCCTCGCACCGCAACCGCCGCAGGACAATTGAGAGAAGGGGCTCGCATGCTGGGCTATCACGTTCCCGATCCCGACGAGGCCATGCTGGTCAGCGGTGCCAAGAGCAAGGACAACGCGCCGTTCAAGGTGGTCATCGGGCGCGGCACCTGGGTGGTTCCGCTGTTCCGCAAGGTGCGCTACCTGTCGCTGGCGATGTTCGAATCCGAGATCCGCGAGCGGTGCGTCACCAAGCAGGCCATCCAGCTCGACGTGCGCGCGGTGATCGCGTTCAAGGTCGCCAACGACACCCCGTCCATCGTCAACGCGGCCCAGCGCTTCCTGTCCGAGCAGGAGCAGGAGATGTCGGTGCTGACCGGGCGCATCTTCTCCGGTCACCTGCGCTCGATCGTCGGCTCGATGACCGTCGAGGAGATCATCCGCGAACGCCAGAAGCTGGCCGACGAGGTACTGCTGGCCTCCAAGGTGGAGATGAGCAATATCGGCCTGTGGGTCGACTCGTTCCAGATCCAGTCCATCGACGACGGCGACCTCGGCTACATCAACGCCCTGGCCGCCCCGCACAACGCGGCCGTGCAGCGCGACGCCCAGATCGCCCAGGCCCAGGCCGCCCAGCGCTCCGCCGAGGCCGAACAGGAATCGCTGCGCCGCCAGGCCGAATACGAGCGCGAGACCTCCATCCTCAAGGCGCAGTACCAGCGCGATATCGACAAGGCGCGCGCCGAAGCCGCCCAGGCGGGCCCGCTCGCCGACGCCATCGCCCGCCAGGAAGTGCTCACCGCCCAGGCCGAACAGGCCCGCAAGAACGCCGAACTGCGCGAGCAGGAACTCCAGGCCGAGGTCGTCAAACCCGCCCTGGCCGAAGCCGAGCGCGTCCGCATCCTCGCCGAGGCCGAAGCCGACCGCACCCGCATCCAGGCCGACGCCGCCGCCTCCAACAACCGCATCGCCCTCGACCAGCTGCTCATCGAACAACTCCCCGAAATCGTCAAACAGGCCTCCACCGGCCTCGCCAACGCCAACCTCACCGTCCTCAACGGCCCCGACGGCGTCGGCGAACTGGTCAACGGCATGGTCGGCCAGGGGTTGACGGTCTTCAACTCCTTGCAGAAGGCGCTGTCGAACGGGGAGGTCGACAAGGCCTGATCCGTGGGGCCGATCGCTACCGGCGGTCGGCCCCACGACGATGGACGGTCATCGTATGTAGCACCTGCTCGATCGGAGCGCCGAGCATGGCTTCCTTCAGGTTGACATGGCCGTATCCGAGCCTGCCATTGACCTTGGACACCCATCGCGTCCACCGAGCACTACGCACGTAGAAATCCTCCGGATCCCGCAGACCGATCTGCAGGACACGTGTCCTGGACAGCGCCGAGGCGCCAGTGCCCCGGATGCGTACGGAGGCAACCTCGTCCCATCGGACAGCTCCGTATCGCCGATGGTCGAGACCGTCGTCGGTCAACACCAATTCCGGTCCGCGCCTGAGCAATCGGTCGACACAGGACACGCAGGCACCGGCCAGCACCGCGATGCAGACCGCGATCGCGACAAGTATCGACGGCGGTGTTCGGCCGGAGAATGCTATCGCGATACCTACCCCCACGAACGCGAGCGATGCCGCGATCATCAGCACGAGGCGCGGAACTGATGGGTGATAGACCGTGGCGGGTCGCGAGGCTGCCCCAATATTCATGGCGGCAGTCTAGTTTCGTACGTAGTGCTCGACAGGATGATTCCCATCGCCGACCGCGTTGTCGATGAACACCTTGGAGGACTGGGCTGATGGAACTGTTCGAGAGCAATCGGTCTCGGCATCCGGATGCTGGACACGACGCGGCTCGCGTCGCGGCCTTGCGGAAGAAGATGCGTTCCGTGGAGCGGGCGTATCGGCTCGCCGAACTCCGGAAAGCCAAGCAACTCAATCAGACCGAGCTCGGCGACCGGATCGGGATCGGCCAGCGGACGGTGTCGAAGATCGAACACGGTGAGATCGAACGGTCGCGGCTCGAGACGATCCGCAAGTACGTCGAGGGGCTCGGCGGCGAAGTCGAAGTGGTGGCGCGATTCGGCGACAAGGCGTACACCATCGCCTGAGGGGCGCGACTATGGTGATCACCGATTGGGGTGAGGAGGCGTTCGTCGGGCTGTCCAACGAGGAGGGCCAGCGGTTCTTCGGTGGCTGGGCGCGTCAGTCGATGACGAGGTTCGGGCGGTAGTGGCGGAAGGCGGCCAGGATCTGGTGGGCGGAGGCATCCAGGACCGGTGGGCTCAAGTTGAGGTGCCCGGACTTGACGCCCATCCTCACCTTGGACAGCAGCCGGGCCCGCGGCGGAACCTGGGCGTAGTAGGACGCTGGGTCGTGTAACCAGACGTGGATCCACTCCGCCTTGGATCCGCCGGAGAGGCTCTGGACAGCGAACTCCACACGGGCGACCTCGTTCCATCCGACCCACACACCGTGCCGGTCCATCAGTCCTTCCGCGGTCAGGACGAGTTCGGGCCGGGGTCGAACCAGCCGGGTCGCGGCATAGCCGCCGCCGAGGATTGAGAACGGGACCGTCACCACGGCCGCGACCAGCGGTACCAGAGGGACGTCGTGGGTTCCGGTGAACTCTACCCAGACGGCACAGGCACCGGCGCACCCCATGAGCACCGCCACCACGATTATCGCCCACAGATACAACGGCGCCGGTTGGAAAACCGTCGCGGGCTTCCCCCCGACATACATGGGCGAAGTGTAATTCGTTACTCGCCCAAGCTAACTCAAAGCGTGGTCGAGGTCGGTGAGGAGATCCTCGATGTCTTCGAGGCCGACCGAGATGCGGACCACGCCGTCGGAGAGGCCGATGGAGGCTCGGCCTTCGGGGCCCATGGCTCGGTGGGTGGTGGTGGCGGGGTGGGTGATGAGGGTTTTGGCGTCGCCGAGGTTGTTGGAGATGTCGATGACGCGCAGGCGGTTGAGGACCTCGAAGGCGCGCTTCTTGCCGTTGTCGCCGGCGAGTTCGAAGGTGACGACGGTGCCGCCGCCGGACATCTGCTCGGTGGCCAGCGCGTGCTGGGGGTGGGATTCCAGGAAGGGGTACTTGACCCAGTTCACGGACTTGTTCGTCTCCAAGAACCGGGCGACCTTCAACGCGGAATCGGTGGACTGGCGCACGCGCAGCGGCATGGTCTCCAGGCCCTTGAGCAGGGTCCAGGCGTTGAACGGGCTCAGGGCGGGGCCGGTGTGGCGCATCAGGTTCTTGACGGGGCCGTCGATGTAGTCCTGGGCGCCGAGGATGGCGCCGCCGAGGACGCGGCCCTGGCCGTCGATGTGCTTGGTGCCGGAGTAGACGACCACGTCGGCGCCGAGTTCGAAACCGCGCTGCAGCAGCGGGGTGGCGAAGACGTTGTCCAGCACCACCTTCGCGCCCGCGGCGTGGGCCAGCTCGGTGACCTTGCGGACGTCGACGAGGGTCTGCATCGGGTTGGCGGGGGTCTCGAAGAACACGGCCTGGGTGGGCACCGAGAGGGCCTGCTCCCACTGCTCGAGGTCGTCACCGTCGACGAAGACGGTCTCGATGCCCCAGCGCGGCAGGATCTCGTTGCACACCACGAAACAGGAACCGAACAGGCTGCGCGCGGCGACGAGCCGGTCGCCGGCCTTCAGCAGCGCGCCCAGCGCGGTGAACACCGCGGACATGCCGGAAGCGGTCGCGAACGCGGCTTCGGCGCCGTCGAGCAGGCGGATGCGCTCCTCGAACATGGCCACGGTCGGGTTGCCGTAGCGGGAGTAGACGAAGTGCTCGACCTCGCCGGTGAACGCGGCCTCGGCGGCCTCGGCGCTCTCGTAGACGAAACCGGAGGTCAGGTACAGCGCCTCGGAGGTCTCCTCGAAACCGGAGCGGCGCAGCCCGCCGCGGACCCCGAGGGTGGCGGGGCCGACGCCCTCGGGCAGTGGCTTGTCGAACGAACCACCGGTGATCATGCGTTCTCTCCTTATGCCTGGCGCCACGGCAGGCCGACCGCGCGCCAGCCCACGCTGCCACGCCGGCCGAACGCGTCGGGTCCGCCCTCGAAACCGTCCAGCACGTTGTAGGACGGGGCGATGCCCGCCGCGGTCGCCACGGTCGCCGCGCCGATGGAGCGCTGCCCGGAGCGACACAGGAACACCACGGGCGCGTCGTCGGGGCGGCCGGCCAGCGCCTGCTCGAGCTGGGCGCCGAATTCCGGATTGCGCGCGCCGGTGCCGTCGACCCACTCGATGAAGTGGGCCGGGCGCTCGATGGAGCTGGTGTCGGGGATGCCGATCTGCGCCCACTCGCCTTCGGTGCGCACGTCGACCAGCACCGCGCCGGGATGCTCGGTCAGGATCTCCCACGCCTTCTCAGGGGTGATGTCGCCGGCGTAAGTCATGTCGAACCTCCTGCGTGAATCCGCTCTTGCCGTGCCGGAACTCCGGGACACACGGCCAGGTCGTCACCCGGAGCACCCCACCGCGGAGGAGGGTTGCCGGCCAGCGAGCCGGGGCTTGGCGCTGGCACTCATGACCTTGCGATCTGAGATTGCCCCGGCACTGGTCACCGTGTCAAACAGGTCAGGGTGCGCACACCAGCCAGGTGCCCTCGACCCTGGTCAGGTTCCAGGTGCTGGTGGCGGGCGTGTCGCCGATCAGCACGGTGGCGTCGATCTTGGCGCGATCACCGTTGACGGTCGCGTTCGCGAAGCCCTTCTTGTCGATCGTCACCGCCGATTTCGGGCCGCCGAGCCGCTCGGTGAGGCCGGATTTCTCCTCGTCGAAGCCTGGGCAGGCGACGCCGGGCGGCGGACGCAGCTCGCTGCGTGAGCGCGCGTCGATATAGTTGGTGACGGCGGCCGCGAACCGGTCGGCCTCTGTGACATTTTTCTCAGCGGGCGCGAGCAAGCCGCCCAGCACGATCCCGATGAGCACCAGGACCGCGATGACCGCGGCCGCGACGAACGGGACGACCGATCGTTTGTCGGTCTGATCCACCACGATGGGCTGCTCGTCCGAGCCGGTTCGCTCCTCGTTCATGGTGCAATCCTGACAGACCGGGCGCGGGCAACCGCACCGCGCGCCGGGTGGCCACGACAGCGCGGATAGAATCGGCGGAATGCTGCCAGCAGCCGGACTGTCAACTTAGCCTAAGCTAAATTGACGCCGTCAATAGTTTTCGACCAAAGGGTGCGCGTAGAAATGACCGAACAGAGTGCAGCGACTCGCCCACTTCGCATCGCGATCGTCGGTGCCGGCCCGGCCGGTATCTACGCCGCCGACGCGTTGATGAAGTCCGATGCCGAGGTGTCGATCGACCTCTACGAGCGCATGCCCGCGCCGTTCGGCCTGATCCGCTACGGCGTCGCCCCCGACCACCCGCGCATCAAGGGCATCATCACCGCCCTGCACAAGGTGCTCGACAAGGAGCAGGTGCGCCTGCTCGGCAACATCGACTACGGCACCGACATCAACCTCGACGACCTGCGTCAGTTCTACGACGCGGTGATCTTCTCCACCGGCGCCAACGCCGACCGCGCGCTGCCCATCCCCGGCATCGACCTGGACGGCTCCTACGGCGCCGCGGACTTCGTGTCCTGGTACGACGGCCACCCGGACGTGCCGCGCAGCTGGCCGCTGGACGCCGAGAAGGTCGCCGTCCTCGGTGTCGGCAACGTGGCCCTGGACGTGGCCCGCGTGCTGGCCAAGACCGGTGACGAGCTGCTGCCGACCGAGATCCCGCCGAACGTCTACAAGGGCCTCAAGGCCAACAAGGCCGTCGAGGTGCACGTGTTCGGCCGCCGCGGCCCCGCGCAGGCCAAGTTCACCCCGCTCGAGCTGCGCGAACTCGACCACTCGCCGACGATCGAGGTCATCGTCGATCCCGAGGACATCGACTACGACGAGGGCTCGGAGGCGGCTCGCCGCAACTCCAAGCAGGTCGACATGGTCGCCAACACCCTCGAGCAGTGGGCGATCCGCGACCAGGGCGACCGCCCGCACAAGCTGTTCCTGCACTTCTTCGAGTCGCCCGCCGAGATCATCGGCGAGAACGGCCAGGTCGTCGGTCTCAAGACCGAGCGCACCCAGCTCGACGGCACCGGCAACGTCAAGGGCACCGGCGAGTTCAAGCAGTGGGACGTGCAGGCGATCTATCGCGCGGTGGGTTACCTGTCGCAGAACGTCACCCAGCTGCCCTTCGACGACCAGGCGGGCACCGTGCCCAACGAGGCCGGGCGCGTGCTCGTCGACGAGGCCGCCGAGGGTTCGGCCCGTTTCATGCCCGCCACCTACGTGACCGGCTGGATCAAGCGCGGCCCGGTCGGCCTGATCGGCCACACCAAGGGTGACGCCAACGAGACCATCGCCTGCCTGCTCGACGACGCCAAGGACTTCACCCCCGCGGCCAAGCCGGAGCTCGACGCGGTGACCGAGTTCCTGGAGAGCAAGGGCATCCCGTTCACCACCTGGGCAGGCTGGTACCGCCTCGACGCCCACGAGCGCGCCCTGGGCGAGCCCGAGGGCCGCGAGCGCGTGAAGGTCGTCGAGCGCGAGGACATGCTGCGCGCCTCGGAGCCCAACAAGGTCTAGGCACGACGGACGGCCGCGCTGACCGCGCTACCGGCACCGCACATCCCGACCTCGAGGAGGGATCGCCGACGAAGTCGGCGGTTCGCGGCCGTCCCGTCGCGAGAGCGCGCGGGGGGGGTCGCCGCACGGGCAACACAACGGGAGGGGAGGTAGCGGGCCCCGCGGGGGGGGACGCGGGGGCGGCCCG